>DATJOQ010000197.1:0-6709 GCA_035506935.1 Binataceae bacterium (SeqCode)
TTCTCGCGTACAATCCCGACGGCATATTTCTCGGCAACGGGCCGGCGGATCCTGCGGCGCTGCCATACGCGCATGAGGCGGCGCGCGGGATGCTGGGCAAGAAGCCGATATTCGGCATCTGCCTGGGTCATCAGATTCTCGGACTGGCGCTCGGCGGCCGCACTTACAAGCTCGACTTTGGCCATCATGGCGCGAACCATCCGGTGATGGATCTGCGAAGCGGGCGTGTGGAGATAACCTCGCAGAACCATGGCTTCGCGGTCGACGCGGACTCGCTCGCGGGACGCGCCGAGCTGTCACATCGCAACTTGAACGACAAAACTGTCGAAGGCTTGCGCGGATTGGGAGTGCCGTTTTTCTCCGTGCAGTACCATCCCGAGGCCTCGCCCGGGCCGCATGACGCGGGATACCTGTTTCGCAGATTTCGCCGTCTGGTGGAGATGTTCGCGCGCTACGGCGCGGCTGAAGCGCTCGATCGGGCGGATGCTCAAGACCAACCGCGCGTTGAGGCGCAGTGATCATCACCTGCGACATATCCGGTGCCGCTGCGTAAAGATTTAAAATCAATTCTGCTGATCGGCTCGGGCCCGATCGTGATCGGACAGGCGTGCGAGTTCGATTATTCAGGCACGCAGGCGCTCAAGGCACTCAAAGAGGAAGGCCTGCGCGTGATTCTTGTCAACTCGAATCCGGCGACTATCATGACCGATCCCGAGTTCGCCGACCGGACATACGTTGAGCCACTGACCGCGGACACGATCGCGAAGATCATCGAGCGCGAACGCCCCGACGCGCTGCTGCCGACGCTCGGCGGCCAGACCGCGCTGAATCTCGCGATCGAGCTCGCTGAGAATGGAACGCTGGATAAATTCGGCGTCGAGCTGATCGGAGCCAAGCTTCACGCGATCAAGAAAGCCGAGGATCGCGATCTGTTCAGGCAGGCGATGGTGAAGATCGGGCTCGAAGTTCCGGCCTCGGCGATCGCCCGCTCGGATGAGGACGCGGAAAGAATCAAGCGCGAGCTGGGATTGCCGCTGATCATACGTCCGTCGCGCACCTTGGGCGGTACCGGAGGGTCAATCGCGCGCGACCCGGAAGAGTATCGCGGCAAAGTGGCTTGGGGGCTCAGCGCTTCGCCGAATCACGAGGTCTTGATCGAGCAATCGATCGAGGGATGGAAAGAATTTGAGCTCGAAGTGATGCGCGACAGCGCCGACAACGTCGTCATCATCTGCTCGATCGAGAACTTCGATCCGATGGGCGTGCATACCGGCGACTCGATCACGGTGGCGCCGGCGCAGACGCTGACCGACAAGGAATATCAGCTAATGCGCGACGCGGCGCTCCGGATCATCCGCGAGATCGGCGTCGACACCGGCGGCTCGAATATCCAGTTCGGGGTGAATCCCGAGACCGGCCGCATGGTGATCATCGAGATGAACCCGCGCGTTTCGCGCAGCTCAGCGCTGGCGTCGAAGGCGACCGGCTTTCCGATCGCGAAAATCGCCGCGCGGCTCGCGGTCGGCTACCGCCTCGACGAGATCGCCAACGATATAACGCGTATGACGCCGGCCTGCTTCGAGCCCACCATCGATTACGTGGTGACCAAGATTCCACGCTTCACCTTCGAGAAATTTCGCGGCGCGGTCGACGAGTTGGGGCCGCAAATGAAATCGGTGGGCGAGGTGATGGCGATCGGTCGCACGTTCAAGGAGTCGCTGCAAAAGGCGATTCGCTCGCTGGAAATCGATTCGTACGGCTTCGACCGGCTGATTGATGGAGCCGGTAATCAGGACGTGATCGCGGAAATCCGCAATCGCCTCAAGGTGGCCAACAGCCAGCGGCTCTATTATTTAGCCGCGGCGCTCCGACAGGGTATCGGAACGGACGAGATCTACGCGCTCAGCAAAATCGATCCGTGGTTTATCGACGCGCTAGCCGAAATCATCGCGACGGAAGATCGCATCGGGCGCGCGCTGCTTGACTCCAGCATGCTGGCCCGGGCGAAGGCGATGGGTTTTTCCGATCGCCGGCTGGGCGAGCTCACGGGAGAATCCGAGGACGCGATCGCCAAGCGGCGGCGCGCGCTCGGAATCATGCCGTCGTTCAAGACCGTGGACACGTGCGGCGCCGAGTTCGAGGCTTTCACTCCATACCTGTATTCAACGTACGAGGGCGAGGATGAAGCCGAGCCTACCGATCGGCGCAAGGTTGTGATCCTCGGCGGCGGCCCGAATCGTATCGGACAGGGAATCGAGTTCGATTATTGCTGCGTGCACGCGAGTCAGGCACTCAAGGCCGACGGTTTCGAGACCATCATGGTCAACTGCAATCCCGAAACTGTCTCGACGGACTACGACACCTCGGATCGGCTGTACTTCGAGCCGCTTACCTTCGAAGATGTGATGGCGATCGTCGAGCGGGAAAAGCCGTTCGGTGTAATCGTGCAGTTCGGTGGGCAGACGCCGCTCAAGCTCGCGGTGCCGCTGGCGCGCGCGGGCGTTCCGATCCTGGGCACGCCGCCCGACGCGATCGATCGCGCCGAGGATCGCGAGCGGTTCAACGCGATGGTCGAGAAGCTGGAGCTCAAGCAGCCCAAAGGCATTCTCGTCCGTAGCATGGAACAAGCGGTGACCGGCGCCGCGTCGATCGGGTACCCGGTTTTGATCCGGCCTTCGTATGTGCTGGGCGGCCGCGCGATGGAAGTGGTTAACAGCGAAACGCGGCTCAGAAGCTACGTCGAGTTTGCGCTCCGCGCCTCCGACCATCATCCACTGTTGATCGATCGCTACCTTGACGGCGCGATTGAGGTCGACGTCGACGCGATTTCCGATGGCGAGACGGTAGTGATCGGCGGAATCATGGAGCATATCGAGCGCGCGGGAATTCATTCCGGCGACAGCGCCTGTGTCCTGCCGCCGCGAAGCCTGAGCGACGAGATCCAGCATGAACTCGTGCGCCAGACCCGCCTGCTGGCGCGCGAACTCGGAGTGATCGGGCTGATCAACGTGCAGTACGCGATCTTCGACAACGCGGTCTACATCCTCGAGGTTAATCCGCGCGCGTCGCGCACAATCCCTTTCGTCAGCAAAGCGATCGGTGTGGCGCTGGCAAAACTCGCCGCGCGCGTGATGGCTGGAAAGAAGCTGGCCGAGATGGGCTTCGTAAGCGAGATCACTCCGCGCCATATTTCGGTTAAAGAATCGGTGTTCCCGTTCGTGCGTTTTCAAGGCGTCGATACGATCCTGGGGCCCGAGATGAAGTCGACCGGCGAAGTGATGGGGATCGACTGGAGCTTCCCAATGGCGTTTGCCAAGGCGGAGCTGGCGGCCTCAACGGATCTTCCGCTCACAGGCACCGCGTTTATCAGCGTGCGCGATGCGGACAAGAATGGTCTGGCGCCGATCGCACGCGGACTGAATGCGATGGGCTTCGCGCTGGTGGCGACTTCCGGCACGGCGGACGTGATCCGCAAAATGAATATTGAATGCGCCAAGGTCAACAAGGTGGCCGAGGGGAGTCCCCACGTGGTTGATCTGATGCGCGAGGGAAAAATCTCGATGGTGATCAATACGCCGGACGCGGTCGGTACCGAGGACTCTTTTTCGATTCGCCGCACCGCGCTTGAACTGCGCCTCGCGTTTTTCACTACGCTCGCCGGAGCCGAGGCCGCGGTGCAGGCGATCGCCGCCTTGAAGGCGAAGAATCCCGACGTCCACGCTCTGCAGGATTACCATCGCGAGTGATCGCCGAGAGTGCGCCGGCCGCGCGCGAGCTCCCTGGCGCCACGCGAGCCGCAAATCTTCGTGAGCGTGCCCAGGACCACAATTGTGCAATTGCTTCGGGCCGATAGTCCTATTACGCAGCTCGATGGCGTCGGACCCAAGCGCGCTGAGATATTCGAGGCAGCGGGTCTGCGCACGGTCGTCGATCTGCTCTACCATCTACCGTTGCGCTACGAGGACTGGCGCGACATTAAAGCAATGCATGACCTTCGTCCGGGAGCCACAGTAACAATCGTCGGCGAGCTGAGTGACTTAAGCCGGCGTCCGATGCCGCGTGCGTTCCGTCGCCGGTTGGTTACGGCGAAGCTCACCGACTCCGCTGGCGATCGTATCCGCTTGGTTTGGTTCAATCTGCCTTCGTACATGGATGAGAAACTTCAGGCCGGTGTCTGCGTGATCGCGCATGGAAAGGTAACGGAAGGGCAGGAGGGGGTGTGGGAGATAGTTCATCCGGAACTTTATCTGGCCTCCGACGGAGCTGCGCCGCCTGCGCTGCGCGCGATTTACGGCAGTCCCGCCGTACAGATCGGGCAGCGGTTGTTCGCGAAACTGATCGATCGAGCGCTCGACGCGGTCGCGGAGCGTATCGAGGGCGCGATTCCGGCTGAAGAACGCGAGCGGCTTGGGCTGCCGGCGCCGGGGGCGGTCTTGCGCGCGCTGCACCATCCTGCGGAAGACGCGATAGCCGATGAACTCAATCGTGGCCGCACAATCGCTCATCGCGCGCTGGCGTTTGATGAGATGTTCGCCTTCCAACTGGCTCTCGCGCTGGAGCGTCGGCGTGCGGAAAAGCGCGCAGCTATCGCGCATCGTGGCGGCAAGACGCTCAGCGGCAAATTTCTCGGCGCGATTCCATTTCGGTTAACCAACGCGCAGTCGCGCGCGATCGGCGAGATTGAAGACGACATGGCGCGCGCGCAGCAGATGAATCGAATCCTGATGGGCGATGTCGGCAGCGGCAAGACCGCGGTTGCATTATGGGCGGCGATACGCGCGGTCGAATGTGGCCATCAGGCGGCTTTCATGGCGCCGACCGAACTGCTCGCCGAACAGCATTACCGCACGTTCGAGAGACTCGGCGCTGCGCTTGGAATCACGGCCGGCTTCCTCAGTGGCAAAATCACGGGGGCGAAACGCTCGGCGATGCTCGAGGGCCTCGCTAGCGGCGAGATCCGGCTGGTGTTCGGCACTCACGCCCTGATCCAGGAGCAGGTCCGTTTTCGCGATCTCAGCCTGGCGATAATCGACGAGCAGCATCGTTTCGGAGTTTTCGAGCGCGCCCGCCTGAAGGATCTCGGCCCGCGCGCGGACATGTTGCTGATGACCGCAACACCTATCCCGCGAAGTCTGACTCACGCGCTGTTCGCCAATCTCGCGCTCTCGGTGCTCGACGAGCTTCCCACGGGCCGGCCGCCGATCATGACGCGGGTCTTTTCCGAGAGCGAGCTCGATGAAGTCGATGAGCGGGTGCGAAGCGAAGTCGAGCACGGTAATCGCGCCTACTATGTCGTTCCTCGAATCGAAACCGATGATGACGAAGAGACGCCGGCGGTCGAGGCGACGGCTGAGCGATTGCGCGAAGGCGCCCTCAACGGATTCAAGTTGGGCACGTTGCATGGCCGGATGCGGCCTGAGGACAAAGAACGGGTGATGCGCCAGTTTCGCGACGGCGCGTTGGACGTGCTGGTCGCGACTACGGTGATCGAGGTCGGAATCGACGTGCCGCAAGCGACCGCGATAGTGCTGATGGCGGCTGAGCGCTACGGTCTCGCGCAACTGCATCAGTTGCGCGGACGGGTGGGTCGCGGCGAAGCTCCGTCGTGGTGTTTCCTGGTGACCTCGCGCGAAGTCAGCGCCGACGCGCTCTCGCGTCTGGAGATGCTCGCGACAACTGCCAGCGGAGCGGAAATCGCGCGTGCGGACCTGGAATTGCGCGGCCCCGGCGATTTACTGGGCGCGCGGCAGACCGGTCCATTACCGCTGCGCTTCGCCGGATTTATCAAGGATGTCTCGATGATCGAGAAGGCCAGGATTCTCGCGGACCAATGTCTGGCGCACGATTCCAATCTAGAAAGTCCTTCGGCGCGCGGCGCACGGCAGGCCATCAGCCGGATGCTCGAAGCGGGATTCAGCCTGGGGGACGTCGGCTAGGGTCGCATCGCCGAAATTTTGCCAATTCGGACACTCAACTTACGACGGAGCGTTGACATTTTTGAAGAGAAGCCGCGTGATACTGCTTTGCGCTTAACCGGGAAGGCCGGATGATTTTTTAGCGATTGTCGATTCGATTCCGAGCACTATGCGGTATGCCAAAGACTCCGAAACATCCGGTCCAGGCTCGCAGCATCCACGAAACCTCGGCTGGCGGGCTGATATGGCGGCGCGCAGCTTCGAACGGTTTCGAAATGGTGCTGGTCAAGCCGGCTGGAAAAGAGGCTTGGTGCCTGCCCAAGGGCTTGATTGAAAAAGGCGAGACTCCCGAGCAGGCCGCGGTCAGGGAATGCCGCGAAGAAACCGGATTCAAAACAGTTCCGACGGAGCCGCTCGGCGAGATTTCTTACGTCTACTCGCGCCGCGACGAACCCGCGGGGCCTCTGACCCGGGTTTTCAAGAAAGTTCATTTTTTTCTGATGACGACCGAGGACGATAAGCCGGCAAATCATGACGATGAGATCGACGACGTCGCGTGGGTCGCGCTGGATGAGGCCGAGCATCGCGCCAGCTACAAGAGCGAGCGCGAGTTGATCGTCAAGGCTCGCTCGATACTTGGCTAGCTAACGCAAAGCCCCAGGCCGATCCACGAGAGTGGTCACCAGGGGCGGCCTGGATGGCGCCATACGACGGATCTTGCTGGCGCTCCAAATCGCCGGAGCTAGATCCAGGTAGCGAAACGCGCTTTCTCCGATCAGTACCAGCACCGCGTT
>DATJOQ010000198.1:0-11183 GCA_035506935.1 Binataceae bacterium (SeqCode)
ATGCAGGGCAGCCGATTCTCCCACGCGACATCCTGCGCGCGCACGTGCTTCTTCACCGTCTCGGCGAAGAACGAACCGCCCTTCACGGTCGCGTCGTTGGCGATAATCATGCACGCGACGCCTTTGATCACGCCGACTCCCGTGATGATGCCCGCGGCGGGAACTTCATTTTTGTAGAGTCCCCACGCGGCGAGCGGCGACAGCTCAAGAAACGGGCTCATCGGATCGAGCAGCATCTCGATTCGCTCGCGCACAGGGATTTTGCCGCGTTCGCGATGGCGTCGCGTCATCGCTTCACCGCCGCCTTGTGCCGCCAGCGCCTGACGTTCGCGCAGCTCCTTGAGCAACTTCTCGAAATGCTCGCGATTCTCCGCGAAGGTCGCGGAATGCGTATCGATACGGCTTTGGTATCGCGCCATCGAGCTTATGCTCTTAACCTGTTGCCCTGCTTATACGCGAGGGGTCTTTTCAGAAAACACGCGTGTTCGCTTTGTATAATAGGGAAAATGATCCCTAATATCAGCCTAATCGATCGACCGGCAATACCGGCGAGAATCACTCCGATTGCGAGGCAATGCGATGACCGACAAGCCGCGACCAATCCCGAATGCCGATAACTCGGTGGCGTGCCTGCGCGAGGAACACAAGATGCTGCGCGAGCAGGTGCGCCGTTTCATCGATGAGCAGGTGAAACCGCGCGGCGAGCAGTGGGAGGAATCGGGGAAGGTGCCGCGTGAGATTCTCCGCCAGATGGGCGAGCTCGGCTTCTTCGGCATCAGGTACCCGGAAGAATACGGCGGCAGCGCGATGGACACGCTCGCGACCGCGGTGCTGGCGGAAGAGCTTGGGCGCTCGACCTTCGGCGGATTTTCGGTCACCGTGCTGGTTCATACCGACATGGCCTCGCCCCATCTGATGCACGCGGGCAGCGCGGAACAGCTGCGTCGCTGGATGCCGAAGATTATCAGCGGCGAATGCATCACGGCGGTCGCGGTTACGGAACCTGACGCGGGGTCCGACGTGGCGTCGATGCGATCTTCGGCGCGGCGCGAAGGCGATTCCTACGTGCTCAACGGCACCAAGACGTTCATCACCAACGGCGTGCACGCGGATCTATATTTCGTCGCGGCGAAGACCAATCCGACCAGCCGCGGTGCGCACGGTATTTCTATGTTCGCGGTGGAGAAGGGAACACCCGGCTTTTCGGTCTCGCGCGCGCTGAAAAAGCAGGGCTGGCTCTGCTCCGATACCGCAGAGCTCGCCTTCGACAATGTTCGCGTGCCGGCCGATCAGCGAATCGGCGAGGAGAATCGCGGGTTCTACTCTATCATGCGCAATTTCCAGAACGAGCGGCTGGTGTTGGGCGCGATGGCGATGGGCGAATCGCTGGCAGCGATCGATATCACGCTCGAGTACGTGCGTAATCGCAAAGCGTTTGGTGGCGTGTTGTGGGACAAGCAGGCGATTCGGCAGCGGCTCGCGATGCTGGCGGCAAAGGTCGAGGCCGGGCGTCAGCTCATCTATTCAACCGCGTGGCTCGACGCGCAGAAGTTTGATTGCGTGAAGCAGGTCTCGATGGTGAAGGCGTATTGGGGCGAGCTGGTGAATCAGGTGACCTACGACTGTCTCCAGTTTCACGGCGGCATGGGCTACATGCGCGAGAGCACGATCGAGCGCATGGCGCGTGACGCTCGCGTCCACGCGATCGGCGGCGGCGCCACCGAAGTGATGCTGGAAGAAGTCGCGAAGCGGATGGTGTGATCGCGCGCGTCGTCGCTACATCTTGTCCATCACGTCGGCGCGGAAGCGATCCATCTCGGCGGCGTCGAGCGCTTTGAGCGGGAGGCCGACCAGCGCGCGATCGACACCGAGCTCCGCCAGGTGGCGTGCGTCGTCCGCGCTCAGGGTTTTGCCGGTGCGCAGACTGACGGTAATTTCGAGCGGCCGCGTGCGGTTCAGCGCGCGCTGATGCTCGCGCAACCGCTCGATAAATCCGCGCGCCTGATCGAGAGTATGCGCGATCCCGTACCATCCGTCGCCGAGGCGCACGGCGCGCTTGAGCGAGGGCTCGGTGGTGCCACCGAAGACGATCGGCGGATGCGGCTGCTGCACGGTCTTGGGCATAAATCTCACGCCTTCGATCTGAACCGTCTTTCCTTTATAGATCGGCTCGGGCTTGCTCCATAGCTCTTTCATCAATTCGAGGTATTCGCGCGTGCGGAGTGCGCGATCGTCGAACGTCGCGCCCATCGCCGCGAACTCCTCCTTGAGCCATCCGACGCCGACGCCGAAAATCACGCGTCCCTGGCTCAGATAATCGAGGGTCGCGACGGCTTTGGCGGTCGCGATCGCGTTGCGCATCGGCAGCACGAAGATGCCGGTCGCAAGCCGGATCTTGCCAGTCACGGCGGCGGCGTATGTCAGCGTCATCAGCGGGTCGAGAAATGGCGTATCGGGCGGAGCGGGGAAGCGGCCGTCACTGGAGTACGGATAGGCGCACTCGGTGTTCACCGGCATGATCACGTGATCGGCGATCCAGAGCGACTCGAAGCCAACGGCTTCGGCTTTGCGCGCGTCGTCGAGAATCGAGTCGCCGCGAATTCTTGAAATGAAGGTGCCGAATTTCATCAGTTAGTACCTCTATCGAATCTTCCGTGACCGCAAACTTTAATCGAATTGACTAATCGCTGGTTTGAAGGTGAATACTCAGATACTCACTTCACGGACGACAGACTATTTATGAAATCGATCATTAATCGGCTCACTTCCTCCGGGCTTTCCTGCTGAGTCCAATGACCCACTCCGGGCAGGATCACTTTCTTCTTCAGATTGGGCACGAACATCTCGAACATGTCGACTGCTTCCCTGGCAAATTCGATCACCGCGTCGCGGTCGCCGGCGATGAACAGCGTCGGTTGCAGCAGTTTCGCGCCGGCCAGGAACGGCGTGAGCGTCCAGTTGCGGTCCATGTTGCGATAGTAGTTGAGCCCGCCGACGAAGCCGCTGCGCTGGAATTCCGCGGTGAAAAACTCGACGTCCTCGTCGGTAACGAAGCTCGGTTTCTGCGTCGCCGGCGGCAGCACCATCTTCGACGGGTCGACGACCGGCTGCCATTTTTGATCGGGCGGCGCCTCGCCCGAGGCGGTGTAGAGGGCGCGCACGATCGAGGAGCGAACGTCGGCCTCGAAGATTTTCTCGGAGCCGGGAGCGCGGAAAATCTGCTGATAAAATATTTTTCCCGGATATTTCAGCTTCTCCCATTCGCTGGGGCTGATTGGGCCGCGCGGCAGGAATGGAACGCTCAGCAGAATCACCGCGCGAAAAAGATCGGGACGAAAGAGCGCGGCGCATTGCGTGATCAGCGCGCCCCAATCGTGGCCGACGATCACCGTCGGTTCGGCGCCGAGCGCGTTTATCAGCCCGACAAGATCGCCGGTCAATTGGAAAATATCGTAGGCCTCGACCTCCTTGGGTTGATCGGTCTGACCGTAGCCGCGCAAGTCGGGCGCGACCGCGTGGAATCCGGCGTCGGCGAGAGCGCGGATCTGATGGCGCCACGAATACCACGATTCAGGAAATCCATGGCACATCAGCACGAGCGGGCCCGAACCCGCCTCGACGTAATGCATCTTGATGCGATTGGTGTCGGTGAATCGATGCGCAAATTCAGTCATGGCGATCTCCTCCCGGCGGAGTTACCTTGGCACGCGCGTGCCGTCCCATGCCAGTGTTTCGACGCCGCGTTTTTTCGTTTGTCACTGAGGGAACGTTGCCCTATGTTGGCGAAAAGTCTGCACGGCGGGAATGGACAGAGCGTCGCGCGATTTCGGCGCGGCGACGAGAGGAGGAAATCCCATGGATTTCGGCGTCAGCTTTCCGACTTATGTTCGCGCGTGGGAAGATGTGAAGCGGGCCGAGGACTACGGTTTCACGCATGCGTGGTTTGACGATTCCCACATGTGCTACAGCGACATCTTCTGCACGATGACGCTGGCGGCCGAGCACACCAGCCGGATCAAGCTCGGCACGTTCGTGATAATCGCCGGTAATCGCGCGGCGCCGACGGTGGCGACCGCGATGGCAACCCTCAATGAGCTTGCGCCGGGCCGCGTGATTTTCGGCATCGGCACGGGATTCAGCGCGCGCAACGTGATGGGGATGCCGGCGCAGCCGCTGAGCGTAGTGAAGGAAGACGTCGCGGTGTTTCGCGATCTGGCGGCGGGCGGCGAGGCTGAATATCGCGAGGAAGATCGGGTCCGCGATATCCGCTTCCTGCATCCTGAGATGGGTTTCATCAACGTGCGCGATCCGATTCCGGTGTACGTCGCGGCCAACGCGCCCAAGGCGATTAAGACGGTTGGCGAGATCAAAGCCGAGGGCTGGATCGTGGTGACCAATGATCCTGGATTCGTGCGCCATGGGCTCGCCGAGATCAAAACTGCCGGGCATCCGGGGAATCCGCTCGACGTGGTGGCGCTGGTCGGCGCGTGCGTGCTGCGGCCGGGCGAGAAGCTTATGTCGCCGCGCGTCATCGAGCGGTTGGGGCCGTGGGCGCTGCTCGCGCTTCACACTATCTGGACGCCCGAAGAAATACCGGTCGGTCCGTTCGCTCCGCCGGCGCTGTACGATCTGGCCAAGCGCTATCGTGACGAATGCATCATGAAGATGGCGACGCCGCTGGAAAAGCGCTTCCAGGAAATTCACCTGGGCCATCTGATTTTCGTGAAGCCGCAGGAGCGGCGGTTTATCACGGAAGAGCTGATAACGGCGACTTCGTGTGTGGGATCGGGCGCGGAGATTATCGAGCGAATCAGGGCGCTGGAGCAGGCGGGCGCCACCAGCGTGGTGTTTCGAATCACCAGCACGGATGCGCGCGAAACGATTTCGGAAATCGGCCGCGAGATAGTGGCGAAATACTAGCGCGCCGCGAGCTCGCCGTCGGTGTTCCAGCCTGAGACGAGCAGGCACGCGCCGAGGTACATCAGCAGCGTCGCGATGAAGAAGGCGTGCAGGCGGCAGAGCGGCGACCAAAAGTAGGCGGCAGTCGATCCGATGAGTCCGAGCGCCAGCATCAGCGCGCCGCTTGTATTGAATCGCGGGCGGCGCATCATCAACATCGCTACGCCCAGCAGCAGCGGAATCAGGAGCGGCAGGTAATGGCCCCATGCGATGGGTGAGATCATAATCGCTGCGCATAGCCATAGGCCAAAACACGGCGCGTCGAGTTCGCGATCGCGGCTGGTGCGAAACGTGAGATAGAACGAGGGAACGAGCAGCAGGATATCCGCCGCCGCGCTGAGGCCATACCAGAGGCCGAATGCCTCGTGCGGAAGCGCTCTGCCGTATAGCCAATCGAGAACCGTGCGGATGTTGCTGAGCGTCGCGATCGAGCGATCGTTGCGCAGCCATCGGTCGTCTGAAAGCCAGACCGAGTGCAGCAGGCTCGCATTCAGGAATCGGCGTTGATCGCCGATGTTCGACAGAACCAGTCCGGCGATTCCGAAGGCGATGGTCCATGCGATCGTCGCCCAACGCCGGCGCGCCAAAAAGTAACCGCCCGCGAGCGCGGGATAAATTTTAAGCAGAGCCGCGAGAGCCAGCATCAGGCCTGCAGCCCATGATCGTTCGCGCCGATCGCAAATCCAGGCTGCGACCAGCAGCGCCAGCAGGAGAAGAGTTGGCTCGCTTTCGTAGAGCGCGCCATATACCTCGGGAAGCATCAGCGCCGCGCCAAGCGCAAGAGCGTAAGGCGCGACGCCCGCGGGCGGACCGAGCTCGCGCATCATCAGAAGAGTCGCGACCATCAGACTCGCAATCAGAATCGACTGCCACACCCAATAAGCCGTAACCGGCGGCATCAGGGTGAGTGGTTCGAAGGCGCGTAAAAAGAGCGGCGGATAGTTGCATTCGCCGCGGTGAATTACGCCGGCGGGCGGACGATAAGAAACATCGCCCGAGCTCCACGGGTCGCCGCCGGCGCGCAATTCGGCTGACCAATCGTAAAATTCAGACATGCAAACCGCGCGAAATCGTTCACGGTTCTTGTAACTCGCGCGCGCGACAAGTAAAAAGCCAGTAAGGAGGGGGGCAAAGGTGACAAGGGTAAAGACTGTCCCGAGAGTCGCGGTCGTTTTCATTCCTGATCCAGTCGATAGCTCCATCCGGTTAGACGGCCTCAAATTGGTGCTCTGTAGCGCCGTTGTTAATATTTACTTTTCGTTGCGAGTTTACTGAAAGCCTAGAGCTGCCTGGCTTTAGTTGTTGGGGTTCGCACCGGTGCCAGTGCTTAGACATTGAATTTCGAGTCACCCGTCCAGTTGGACGCCGGCCGAGCAGTTTGGTTGCAGCAGCAGGCTTGGTTTTCGGAAAGTAAAAAACAAAGGCAAATTGGTTTGGTCTCGCCTTCAAACCGGCGGGAACGGGTTTGTTTTCTGTGGGGGGTAAATGTCTGATCGTTCAGCCACGACGTGGCTAGAAGATTCGCAGTTTCTGTTTCCACCGTTTCGGCTCGACCGTAGCGATGAGCGCTTGTGGCGAGATTCTCAGCCGATTGACCTGCGTCCCAAAACCTTCAGGCTGCTGACCTGCCTGCTGGATACCCCCGGCAAACTACTCACCAAAGATACGCTGCTCGACGCGGTATGGCCCGGTATTCACGTGAGCGACGCGGTATTGCGCGGATGTATTCGCGAAATACGGCAGGCGCTCGACGATCTAGCGGGCGCGCCTAAATTCATTGAAACGGTACCGCGGCGCGGCTATCGCTTTATCGCTGAGGCGCGAAGAATCCCGACGCCCGTCAGGCAAGCCAATGGCCATGGTCCGCCGGTGCCATCAAGTAACGGTAACGAGCCTGTGCTTACCGAGGCGGCTGCGGTCGTCGGCCGCGAGGGCGAGTTGGAGCGGCTGCGGCGAGCGTTCGAGTCGGCCTTGGCCGGCGCGCGGCAGATCACGCTCGTGGTCGGCGAGCCGGGGATCGGCAAGACCACGCTGGTTGAGTCCTTTATAAATTCCACGCTGGTCGAGAAGAACGCCACGGTCGGCTACGGCCAGTGCATCGAGCGCTACGGTCCCGGCGAAGCGTACATGCCGGTGCTTCAGGCCCTGCTGCGTCTGTGCCGGGATGCCGGCGGCGAGCAAGTTGTCGGCGTGCTCCATAAGTATGCTCCGGACTGGGTGCTCCAGATGCCTTCCCTGCTTGGCGACCGCGAGATGGAGAAGCTCCAGCGCAGGAATGGCGGCGTATCGCACGAACGAATGCAGCGCGAGCTGGCCGAAGCGATAGAAGTATTAGCCGAGCGCAAACCGCTGCTGCTTGTGCTCGAGGATCTGCATTGGGCCGATCCCTCGACGCTTGAGCTTATCTCGATGCTTGCCAGCCGTCGCGAGGCTGCCCGCTTGATGCTGATCGGCACCTACCGTCCATCCGATGTCCAGGCCAAAGCTCATCCTTTGCGCAATATTGAAAAGGAGCTGTTGCGTCATCACAGCGCCGAGCGGCTGCACGTGAGTCTTTTGACCGACGCTGCAGTCAGCGACTACCTGATGCTCCGATTTCCACAAGGCAATCTGCCGCAGGGCCTGGCTGCGTTGGTTCGCGAACGCACCGAGGGCAATCCATTGTTCATGGTCGAGATGGCCAACCATTTGATTGCCGAGGGCACGATCGCGCAGAGCGAAACTGGATGGAAGCTTCAAAGCAAGCTTGCAAACGTCGATCTCGGAATTCCCAGGGATCTGCGCCAACTGATCGAGAAAGAGCTCGAAACGTTATCTGCCGCAGATCAGGAGATGCTGCAGGCGGCGAGCATCGTCGGCGTGGAGATCACGGCCCCTTGCATAGCCGCCGCGTTGCAATGCGGCCTGGAGGAAGTGGAGCGGCGCGCGAACACATTGGCGCGCAGCAGCCATCTCTTCCAACATCTGAGCGATGTCGAGTGGCCCGACGGCGCTTTGGCCGCGCGCTACGGCTTCACCCATCAGCTCTACCGAGAGGTGCTGTATGACGGGGTCGGCGCCGCGCGCCGTATGCGGCTGCACCAGCGGGTGGGGGAATGCAAGGAAGCGGCTTTTGCCGGGAAGCTGGGCGAAGTGGCGGGCAAGCTGGCGATGCATTTCGAGGCGAGCCGCGACTTCGATCGGGCGGTGCGCTATCTCGAATTGGCCGCCCAAAATGCGCTGAATCGCCACTCCCATCGCGAGGCGGCCGAGCATTTGACGCGAGCAATTCGACTGGCGGGTGCACTTGCGCCAAGCGTCGATCGCACCCGCAGGGAGTGCTCGCTGCAGACCACGCTGGGGCAGGTGCTGCGGACAGTGAAAGGCTACACCGCGCCAGAAGTTGGTATCGCGTTTCTCCGAGCGGGGGAGCTAAGCGCAAGTATCAAAGACCGAGTTCAGCTTGGTCGCGCGCTTCATGGATTGTGGGAATTTGATTACAAGCGTGGCGTGATCACCGGCGCTCGAAAACATGCCGAGCGACTTCTGAAAGTCAGTCAATCGGATTCCGATTCCGCTATCGAAGCCTATTACGCGATGGCGGCGACGCAAACCTGCGCCGGTGAATTCTCAAGCGCATACAGTTACGCGAGCAAGGCTATCGCGCTGCACCATCCCGAGCTCCATGGTTCTCATTCCGCTCTTTACGGCCAGGATCCAGGAATGTTTTCGCAGCTTTGGGCATCGATAGCCGCGTGGTTTCTCGGCTATTCCGAACGCGCGCTAACCCATAGTCTCGCAATGTTGACGTTGGCGCAGGGACGGAACGATCCGACCAGCTTAATCCCCGCGTATTATACGGCCGCGGTGCTTCGTCAGATGCGGCGCGAGCCGGCAATTGCTCAACAGCATATTGCAGCGGCTGCGGCTTTAGCCGAGGAACATCAATTTCCGTATTTCTTGAGCCGCATCGGGGTGATGACCGCATGGTTGAAGGTGGTCGCAGGTCAGGAAGCAGAGGGCATCCAGCAGATGGGAGAAGCAATCGGTGCCTTGGACTCGATGGGAGCATTGTGGTTTCGGCCATACAATTTGGCGCTGCTGGCCGAAGCTCAAGCTCGCGCCGGCAGGCCGAAGGCCGGATTGGAATCGATAAAAGAGGCGTCCGCCGCGAGCAATATAGGCGGTCAACACTTCTACGACGCTGAGCTTTATCGTCTCCAGGGCGAGCTTACCTTGCAGATTAGGACTGGAGCGCAGCGGCGAAGTGGCCAGTCAGAAGCTGAGGAATATTTCATCGAGGCGATCGAGGAGGCGCGTCGTCGCGCTGCCAAATCGTTGCAACTTCGCGCGACTGTGAGTCTCAGCCGCCTGTGGCAGGCTATCGGGAAGGAAAAACAAGCGCGTGCCAAGCTTGCGGAAAGCTATCGCTCATTAAGCGAAGGATTCGACACCCACGATATGATGGAGGCGAAGAAGTTACTTGCGGAACTAGCCTGATGGTTGGCGCTTCAGCCCACCCGACACTTGGCGTTATCGAAACGGCCCCCCAAAAACGTGCATATCGCCCGCTTTTCTGATCGATCAGCAGCAATTTATTAACGCTCCAACATCCGACGGAAGATGTTTTCGGCGCGTCTCGGCTGAAGCAATTCGGCTAGGCTGGCGCTGACATCCTGGCCGCGATCCGCAAAGCGGCCGCACGCAAAAAGGGGGGGAGCGATGCACAACAGCAGGACGCAGACGTCCCGCGCGCCCCAGGGGGCATTTCTCAGGACGCAGTTGACCGGCGAGAACGCAAGCACGGTGCGGATGATTCGTTGGCTCGCGCTGGTGTTCATCGCCTTTCAAGTGGTGCTCTCCCTGAACGTGTTACCCAGCGGAGAGCCGCTCAGAGGAAATCTGCCCGCAGGTTTAATTGCTGCCGGGCTCTTAGCGCTGACGTTCAAGAAATGGTTGGCGCGCGCGTGGCGACCGATTGTGCTCGGGTTCTGCATCCTGATGATTGCAGCCATAACGCGGGCGAGTCTGCTCGAACGGACCGGCGACCCTTCATTCCTGAGTCTTGTCTTGCTCGATATGACCTGCGCAGCGCTTTTGCCTTGGGGGATGTGGTGGCAAGGACTTCTCACCGGTGGCTGCCTGTTGTCATTCACGATCACCTCCTTGTACGTACCGACGCGGCCCGACGCGGTGGCGGATTGGCTTTCGTTCCTGAGCGTTCTGATTTTTTCAGAAGTAATCGCGGGGCTGCTGGCATGGAATCGCGACGAGTTTGCCAGGCAGTTTCATGCGGTGGTGGAAAGCGAGAAGAAACTCAAGACGATCTTTGCTGCCGGCACCGACATCATATCGATCAATTCCTTTGCCGACGAATGCTACATCGACATAAACGACGAATTCGAAAGAGCCACCGGCTACAGGCGTCAAGAGGTAATCGGAAAAACGCCCGGCGAAATCAATTTTTGGAGTGAAGAAGATCTCGGCTCGGAAGACAAAGAACCACGCACCAAGGGTTTCGTGCGCGATATTTCCAAGGGATTTGTGCGCGAGTTTCACGCCGGGTTCGTAACCAAGAGCGGCGAGCGTCGATGGGGTTCGTTCTCGTCGGTATTGGTTAATCTTGCGGGACAGAGCTGCGTGGTTTCGTTTGGCCGCGACATTACGGAGAAAAGGAAAGCAGAAGAAGCAAGCCGGCGGTTGGCGGCGATTGTCGAATCCTCGGAAGACGCCATCATAAGCGTCGCGCTCGACGGTACCATCACGAGCTGGAATTACAGTGCGGAGCGGCTATTTGGATATGTTGCGGAGGAGATCCTAGGCCAGCACTTGAGCATCCTGGTTCGAACCGAGAGCTGGGCGGAGCTCTGCGAAGCATTGGAGCGCACCAAGCGCGGCGAAGCCATTCCGCATTACGACGCCACCAGGCTTCGCAAAGACGGCACATCCGTCGAAGTATCAGTGAGCTTGTCGCCGATCTATGACGCGTCAGGATCGGTCGCGGGGTTTTCGGGTATCTACAAGGATATTACTGAGTATAAGCGCGCCGAACGCGAACTGCGTAAAAGCGAGGCCAAGTTCAAGGAAATCTTCGAAACCAGCAACGATACTATAACAATCAACAGGCTGGACGACGGAAAGTATATAGCTGTCAATCATCAGTTCGAAAAGATGACTGGGTATGCGCGGGAAGAAGTAGTCGGCAAATCGGTCGTCGAGCTGAACATCTGGGGACGTGACGAACA
>DATJOQ010000199.1:0-12119 GCA_035506935.1 Binataceae bacterium (SeqCode)
CGCGGCGCGGAACTGGGTTCGGCGATCGCGCGCGCGCTTGCTGCTTGCGCCAGCGGAAAATTGTCATCGGCCGAACAAGTTGAGATTGGCCGCGACCTCGGCGCCTACCTCGAATTGCGACCCGGCGGCGAGCGCGCCCTCGCGCGGGAGGTACCATTCTTCCTGAACCTCGCTGATGACGGCTTGCAACTCTTCATCCGCGGCCAGATCGATCTGCTGGTCGAGTGCGGCGACACAATCGTGGTGCGCGATTACAAATATGCGCAACGCCGCGACGAAGATGCCGCCCACTACCAGATTGCGATGGAATGCTATCGGCTTGCGGCCGCTGAGGCCTATCCAGAGCGCGACGTACGCGCCGAATTGGTGTTTCTGCGTGGCGGCGCGGAAACATGCGACATCCGGCTTCCGTCGCTCGAGGCGAGCCGCTCGCGCTTGCTGCGGATCGGGCGCGCGATGCTCGCGGCCCAAGCCGGCGGCGATTATCCGAAAAAGCCGCCGGAAGCCGAGCAATGCTATCGCCTGCGATGCGGCTACGTACGCCGCTGCTGGAAGGCCTGAATCACTCGCTCGCGCAGCGGCTTTGCGGCTCTTCACTCATTTTTCGACGCTTGCTAGGTTTCGAGGCGGGTGACGTCTATGAAACTTTTAGGCGCAATTTCAGTCTTGACGTTCATCGCGCTCGGCGCGATGCTCTTTTCCGCGAGCGACGCCGGTGCGCAGATAACCACCGGCGAATATGGAACCGCGATCGGAACTGCGACGGGAGCCGCTAACGGTACCGGCACACAGATCGGCGGAACTGCGATCAACGGCGCGCACATCGAGGGCTTCAGTCGCGGTGTGAGCGACGCCAACGGCCCGCACGCCGATGGCAAAACGGTGATTCAAGAAATTCCTCTCGACAAGCCGGACGCACGACGCATCCGCGGCAGCGACGACTGGCAGCAAACAACCCCACACTAAAAAAACGGGCGCTCCGCCAAGCAAGCGCCCGTTTCAACTACAGCCGCGGCCAAATCGCCGCCGAGCCTGAATTACATCATGCCGCCGCCCGGAGGCATTCCTCCGCCGGGCATGCCCGCTCCCTTTTCTTCGGGCTTCTCGGCCACCATGCACTCGGTAGTGAGCAGCAGGCTAGCGACCGACGAGGCGTTCTGCAGGGCGCTGCGGACCACCTTGGTCGGATCGATAATGCCGGCTTTCATCAGATCTTCGAACTCCTCGCTCGCAGCGTTGAAGCCGAAGGCCGACTTGTTGTTCTTGATCTTGTCGACCACGATCGAGCCTTCCCATCCGGCGTTGGTCGCGATCCATCGGGCCGGATCTTCGAGCGACTTCTTCACGATATTGATGCCGACCTTTTCGTCTTCGCCGGCGCGCAAACTTTCGAGCGCGGAAGAAGCGCGGATTAGGGCGACGCCGCCGCCCGGCACCACACCCTCTTCCACCGCCGCGCGAGTCGCATGCAGCGCGTCCTCGACACGGGCCTTCTTTTCCTTCATCTCGATTTCGGTCGCCGCACCGACCCGAATCACCGCGACGCCGCCGACCAGCTTGGCCAGCCGCTCCTGCAGCTTCTCGCGATCGTAATCGGAAGTGGTTTCGTCGATCTGCGCGCGGATCTGCTTAATCCGGCCTTCGATATCGGCCTTCTTGCCGGCGCCGTCGATAATCGTGCTGTTGTCCTTGTCGACCACGATACGCTTGGCGCGGCCGAGATCCTGAAGCGTCACGTTTTCGAGTTTGATCCCGAGCTCTTCAGCGATCACCTTGCCGCCGGTCAGGATCGCGATATCCTCGAGCATCGCCTTGCGGCGATCGCCGAACCCGGGCGCCTTGACCGCGACGCAGGACAGCGTGCCACGGATCTTGTTCACGACGAGAGTCGCCAGCGCCTCGCCTTCGATATCCTCGGCGATCATCAGGAACGGCTTGCCGGTCTTGGCGATCGACTCGAGCACCGGCAGCAGATCCTTCATCGAGGAAATTTTCTTCTCGTGGATCAGGATGTAGGCGTCCTCGAGCTTGGATTCCATCCGCTCCGGATCGGTCACGAAATAGGGCGAAAGGTAGCCGCGGTCGAACTGCATACCTTCGACCACTTCGAGCGTGGTCTCGAGGCCCTTGGCCTCTTCAACCGTGATCACGCCTTCCTTGCCGACCTTCTCCATCGCCTCGGCGATAATGTCGCCGATAGTGGAGTCGTTGTTGGCCGAGATCGTGCCGACCTGGGCGATCTCGCGGCGGTCCTTGGTCGGCTTGGACATGTTCTTGAGCTCGCCGACTACCGCTTCGACCGCGCGGGCGATTCCGCGCTTGAGCGACATGGGATCGTGGCCCGCCGCCACCATCTTGATGCCTTCGGTGAAGAGCGAACGCGCAAGCACGGTCGCGGTGGTGGTGCCGTCGCCGGCGACGTCAGAGGTCTTGGAGGCGACCTCTTTGACCATCTGGGCGCCCATGTTTTCGAATTTGTCTTCGAGCTCGATTTCCTTGGCCACCGTTACGCCGTCCTTGGTCACGGTGGGGGCGCCGAAGCTCTTTTCCAACACGACGTTACGGCCCTTGGGTCCAAGGGTGACCGTAACCGCGTCGGCCAGGACGTTGACCCCTTTCAGGATCTTCTCCCTGGCCTCTTGCGAGAAACGTACCATTTTCGCGGGCATAAGCCTTATTTTCTCCTGATTACTGTATAAACGTGGGTTTTCGAACTATTCGAGCACGCCGAGGATATCGTCCTCGCGCATGATCAGATGCTCTTCGCCGTCGATTTTGACTTCGCTGCCGGAATATTTTCCAAACAGTATTTTATCTCCGGCTTTGACGTCCGGCGGAACCAGCTTGCCCTCTTCCGTGGTCTTGCCCTTGCCGACCGCGACTACTTTTCCTTCCTGGGGCTTCTCTTTGGCGGTATCCGGAATGATGATTCCCCCCTTGGTCTTCTCTTCTTCCTGGATTCTCTTGACCAGGATTCGATCGCCTAATGGCCTGATTTTCATGGCTTTTCAGCCACCTCCTTCGAATGATCTTTCGCGTGATCTTTCTTGAAATTTGGACCGGATAGAAATGCTCCGCTTTAAAGTAATCATCGGCCTTCGGTATGTCAATTGGCACTCAGTGACGATGAGTGCCAATTTTTTGACCAACCGTCACCAAGGCCTCGCTCGAGGGCAGGGATCCGTCCGCGTGCCTAACGGAAAAAAGTAAGTAGCCAGCAATGCGAGATGTTCAAGCCGGGATCTATACGATAGCGATCGCGCTTCAGCGGGCGGGGCCCTTCTTGCGCAATTCCTCGTCGCGATAGCGGCGGTAGAGAATCTGCCATTCGGCGCTGCCCTCGACCACGCCGCGTTTGAGCGAGGCGATCTTGCGCCTGACCGCCGCGTCGGTCTGGTCGCCCTTGATCAACCATTCGGCAATCAACTCGCGCCCGTGACGCAGCGCCAGACTGAAGTTAGGAATTTCCGCCAAACCCTCGTCGCGCATCCGGTTGAGCGACTCGCGTGCGAGGAACAAGATTCTGGGTTCGCTAAGCTTCACCACGTTCCGTCAGATAGTGAAGTTCTTCTTTTCCGCCAAACGCTGCTTGATCAGCGTACGCAACCGGGTAACATCGAGCGCGGAATTTTTTCGTGCCTCGGCTTCCGCCATCTTGTCCGCCTCGTCATCGAGCCGGGATTCGGTCTCGAAGTTGTCGGACATCATCTCAACCACGCAGGCCACCAGCGCCTCGGTATCGGTCTTGGCGGCGATTGATCGGCGCGCGAGCAAGCCTTCCACCAGATGACGCGCCAAGGCGTCGATTTCCGCTTCACGCAACGGCATTGGTACCCACTCTGCTATATGCCTGATGTTGGATTCGAGTGTACTCGCTGGACGGTCGGCTAACCAGCGTCGCCCTGCTTGTGTTCCTGTTCCCTGTAGGCTTTATCGATCTTCGGTTCGAGTGCCAGGTAAAACTCCTTGATATGACCGATATTCGCACCGAAGTCGCCGCTGAACAACCATTCCCAAGCGCCGCTGCCGGGCTCGCCTGTGCCTGAATGCGAGCATAGATCGATTTCGCTGCGCGGCGTCACCACGATCCTGACCTGATCTTCATGCTCGAGTACGCGTGAGGTGTAGATACATTCGAGTGTGTAGGCATGCGGCTCTTCCTTTACAACTTTCCAGCCGCCGAGCTCGCCGACGGTCTCCTTGGCCAGGGCAAACAGCTTGGCGCGCGACAATCCCGGGTAACCACGCCGCACCAGTTCGGGATAGATATCCTCGGGCGGATTGGCGGCTGCGGTTTCTGATGGTGACGCGGTCGGCCGACCAGACTCTGTACCGCGATCTTTCCCGCGCGGAGGCATCGCTTTCGTGGCGCCTTCATTAGCGGGCGCGCCCGCGCTCGCCGCATCTTGCTGGCAGGGCGCGAGACTATCGCCCTTGGCGCTAGTGGCGGCCCAGTCGACAGTCAGGAAGCGCCGGACCCGCGCGGGTATTCCGGGGTCATCGCTGATCGAGACGTTGTTCATCAGGATCGCGATCCCGCTCAGCGCGATCGCTGAAGCACCGAGCGTGATCACGAGCACGATTAGAATTCGGATTACTCGCCGGACGGTGGGAAAAAATACCAGGATCGCCACCACGACCGCCGCAATCACCGCCAAAGCAATCATCGAGACCAAAGGGCTATCCGTTTGGACGCCACGGATGCAAGAGCGTCGCGCGATTAGTTAACAGGACGAGAACGCTGTCAGAGTAAAATCGCTCCGCGTTGATCGCTCGCTCCGCTCGGGATGACAAAACCAATGCCGAGGGGACTTTGTGATCAAAAAAAAACGAAAAACGGCGGGGCGCTTTCGCATCCCGCCGTTTTGATTGATCGTAATCTGCTCGGCGCTACGCCGGTGCGCCCGCGAACTCCCCGCTCTCGCCGCGCAGGATCGCGTCGAAGCGTCCGCCGCCGAGATAGTAGCGGCGCGCGTCTTCATCCGTGATCGCGGCCCGACGCACGTCGCGCCGGCGGATCTGCCAAACCCCGCCAACCATCGGATGGCGGCCCTGCCGGTAGCTGAAGAAATAGTAAACGAATTGACGCACCACCGAACGGCGCGCTTCAGCCGCAAGATTGTGTCCGCCGCATACAGTGAAAATCGTGTGCAGCAGGCGCCACGGCGAGTAGAACTTTTTGAACGCCTCGGTATAGGCCTGCATCCACTGATAGCTGTCCATCTTGTCGTGCTTGAGCGTGACGTGCTGCGAATCGAGATTGTTGAAGTCCCAATCGATGATCTGGTTTTCCTTGACGTAGCGCTCCTGATCTTCGGTGCCCGGCAGGGGCGTCATGATAAAAAACGAGACGATATCGAAGCCGAGCTTCTTCAGCATCTTGGCCGCAACCCGGCCGCAATCCGGTCCGTCGAACGGGAATCCGAGCATGTAGCCCGCGTGAACCGAAATCCCCGCGTTGTGCCAGTTGTCAACCACGCGGCGGTACTTGTTGATCACGCGCCGCTCCGACTCCGCCGCTTCAAGCGCGTGATGCTTATCGTCGACGTTCTGAAATTTGGTCGCGTGATGCAGATTGTCGGGATTGAGCGATTCGATTCCGACGAACGCCTGGTAGCATCCGGCCTTGGCCGCGAGATCGACGAAGCGGCGGCTGCGGTTATGCTTGGCGCCCTCTTTTTCGCCCTCGGCCAGATTGGCATAGCACGACGCGTCGACGTCGACCTGCATCATGAAAGCAAGCTTGGGATGGTCTTTCCGGACCTCGGCCATTCCGGTCAAGATTTCCTCCCATCGCGGACTGCGGAAGAAATCGTCGTCGACCAGGAACAGCGAATCGATACCGTGATTCTCGACCGCGTCGCGCACCCATTGCACCACCGACTTGGGATCGCGCGAGCGCATCGTACGGCCCATCACGTTCTTGACGCTGCAATACGAGCAGGTGAACGGGCATCCGCGCGAAGTGTCGATCGTGGTCATCTGCTGGTTGAAGAAGCGCGTGAGGTAGCGATCGTCGACCAGCGGAAGTTCTGAGTCGGTGATAACCGGGACCATCCGATCGCCGGTGCCGGTCTTGGCGCGAATCCCCTCGGTCACCGAGTAGTGCTTCTGCAGCCCGCCTCTTAGAAAATCGTCGATTATGCCGGCCCACAGGCTCTCGGCTTCGCCCGCGATCGTGGTGATACCGCAATCGTTGAGAAACTTGCAGGACTCGGGATAGCCACTGACGTGGAACCCTCCCATCATCGTGGTCACGCCGCTGGCAACGAATTGCAGCGCCAGGTCGCGACCGCGCGGATATTGGTTAGACTGCACGCCGGCGAACCCCACCAGCAACTCGACGCCATCCTCGTGCGCCTTTTCTTTGATGGCTTTGATAGTTGCGGCGGATACGATCCCGTCACAGATTTCGTCCCAGATTACCGTCTCGAGCCGGACGTTGCTGTCAGCCGCTTGATGGCGATTGAAGCCATCGTTGAGCGCCGCCAGAGTGGTAAGCGTATTGCTCGGCTGCACTCCCCATCGGAAATGCTGAACATAGCCCTCATCGTAACGGCCGGGCTTGATGAAATAGACGCGTACCGTGCGGCATGGTTCTGGCCGCAGCGCGCCCTGGTCCGCCGCTCCTTTGCGGGCGGTAAGCTGCAACCGGTCGCCTGCGCGCGAATTGCCGTAGCGGTTACGTCCTAGCACCAGATAGCCGGTCGCGATGAGCGCGCCGACTATGCCGGCCGCACTAATTAGTAAAGTCATTCCCTTCCTTTCCCGGTGCGGGATTACACCGAGCTACGATCCAATCCCACAGCCACAACCCTGACCTAACCGAGTGGTCAATGTCCAAGAGTTATCTTAAATGAAGGTGCGTAAGTCAACAACACTTGAACAAGATTCTATCAAACTTAGACGGGATATCGAGCATCCGGGGCACCAGTTCAACATGACGATTAGCGATACATTTCGACAATATTAAGCAGTCCTAGCTTGCGGTACTGCTCGAATAGATAGCCTTTTATCTGCTTTACCGTGGTCATCTCGAGAACTTCTTTCGCCACCCGTCGCGCGGTCTGGTAGTCGCTCTCGCGCAGAATTCTACGCACCACCGGGATAAAAAACGGGCTTAAACTCAATTGCCTGAGGCCGATCCCGGTCAGTACGAGAGTCGCGAGCGCGTCACTGGCCATCTCGCCGCACAGCGAGACTTCCTTGTCCGCGTCTTTGGCCACTTGCACCACTTCGGCGATCGCCGCCAGCACGGCAGGATGAAGCGGTTCGTAGACTTGGGCGACCTTGGGATTATTGCGATCCGCGGCGAGCATGAACTGGATTAAATCGTTGGTTCCAATCGAGAAGAAATCCACTTCTTTGATTAAACGCGGAGCGAGCCAGACCGCAGCCGGCACCTCGACCATAATACCGACGCCGATATCAGGATTATGTTCCAACCCTTCGCGAAACAGCTCGGCTTTCGATTCCGCCAGCAGTTCCCGCGCTCTCATCAGCTCGTCCATGCTGGAGATCATCGGGAACATTACCCGCACGTCGTGCTTCGCGGCAGCGCGCAGGATCGCACGCAGCTGAACCTTGAACAGTCCTGCCATCTCCAGCGAAATTCGGATCGAGCGCCAACCCAGGAACGGATTGTCCTCGCGCGGCACCCGCAGATAAGGCGGATACTTGTCCGCTCCGATATCGAGCGTGCGGATCGTGACCGGGCGCCCTTCGACCGCTTCGAGCACGCGCTGGTAGAGCGCCACCTGCTGGTTTTCGTCGGGGAAATCCTCGTAAGTGAGAAACGAGAACTCGCTGCGGAACAGGCCTATACCTTCGGCGCCGTAGCGCAGCGCAAGCTGGATATCGTTGTACAGTGCGATATTGGCCATCAGGCGCACGCGATGGCCGTCGCGCGTCACCGTGGCCGGCTCCGGATTCGCCATCAGGTCGCGCCGGAAATTATTGTACTGCCTGAGCAGGCGCTCGTATTCGTGCTCAACCTCCGGGCTCGGTTTGACGTAAACGATCCCGGAGTTGCCATCCACCACCACGCGGTCGCCCTCGCTTACCGATTCCATCAGATGCTCGACGCCAACCACGGTTGGGATTTCGAAGGAGCGCGCAAGAATCGCCGCGTGCGAGGTAACGCCACCCGATTGCAGGGCGATGCCGGCCAGATTGTCGTGTGAAACCAGGGTCAGTTGCGAAAGCGTCAGCTCCTCCGCAACCAGCACCGTAGGCTTCGAGAATGCGCCATGCTCGTCCTGGCGCAGATGACGCAGCAGGCGATGACCGATATCGCGAAAGTCAACTGCGCGTTCGCGCAAATAACCGTCCGCCAGCGCCAGCATCGAGGCGCTCACTTCATCGATCACGCGAAACAGCGCACTCTCCGCGGCGTAGCCCGCAGCGATAGTCTCGCGAACCCGCTTGACGAACTCCTCGTCTTGCAGGATCAACCGATGAGCATCGAAGATTTTCAGATCGGCTTCCGGCATCAGCGGAGCCATACGCGTCTTGAGCGTTTCGAGCTCGGCGCGCGAACGGTCGATCGCTTCCTGCAAGCGCTTCACCTCCGCGTTGCGATCGCGGGCGCGCAGATTGCGGTCGATAGTGCTGAGGAAGGTGCCGACCGGATGCGCCGCACCGAGGCTGAATCCGGGCGCCGCCGGCAATCCGACTAATCGCGGACGTCGAATCTTGACCGGGGGCGCGAGCCTGGTCTTGCCGCCCACCTTCTCGTAATCCTTGAGCTGGCGGGTGGCTTCGATCATCCTGCGGCGATACTCGTCGCGCTCCTTTTCCTTGGTGGCGAGCGCCTCGCGCAGGCGGAAATGAGAAAGCGCTTGGGAGAGTTGGTTCGCCGCGGTCTTGAGCAGCCGGATATCGGTGACGGTGAACTTGCGCCGCCGCAGGGTTTGCGCAACCAGCACGCCGATCGGCTCGCGTTTGCCACCGACCATCGGCACGCCCAAAAAAGCGTGGTAGCGTTCTTCACCGGTCTCGGGGAAATACTTGTAGCGCGGATGGGCGGCGGCGTCGGCGACCGAGACCGGCTGCATTTTCTCGATCACCAGCCCAACCAGGCCCTCGTTGGCGCGCATCGTCACCTTGCCGACCGAGTCTCGATCCAAGCCGACGGTCGCGCGCAGCACCAACTGGTCACGGGTGGGATCGAATAGATAGAGCGAACAAACCTCCGTCTCCATCCCCTCGGCGATAGCCGTCATCACCGCGTCGAGGGTTTCGCGCAGATTGGTGCCCGTCGAACCCACCAGGGCCGAGATGTTTTCGATTAGCAGGAGCCGATCACGAAGCGCCGCCATTAACTTGACATAGGTTATAGGAAAAGTGGCGCAAGGATTTTATCCCAGCGTCTTGTCGCGCCACAATAACGTTGCTCAGATGGGAGATTATTTAATCCGTTTTACGACCCTTCCAGGAATTGTAAGCCTGAACCAGCGCATACAGCGGCGGACATCCGGCGACCATCAAACCAAAGACGGAGGTCTTTTCCGACGCGGTCTGGTACGCTTTCATGTCCGATTCGTAGATTTGCTTATACCCCTCGCATCCGACCGTGTCTGGCCGGTCCTGCTGCTGACATTGCAGATACGTGTTTTGCGATTGGAGCATCTGGCGGCGCGCTTCGGCTTGCTCGGTGATGCCGCACCCCCACGACGTTGTCGCCAAAGTCGCCGCAATCGCGAGAACTAGATACTTCGACCTGAGCATGATTCTGGCCAAGTAGGATCAACCTGGACCGGCGTCGGCTTGGAGATAGCCGTAGACACTGAGCGCGCCTTCCAGCAAGCCGCGGCCGGCGCGGCATTGCCGGCCCTTGATTGCGCCAATCAGATCGCGCTGTTCGCGAATCGGTTGCGTAAAGAGTGTAGTCACATATCCCACGGATCGGATCGAATGAGAATCGGATCCGGCCACCTCTGCCAGGCCGAGACGGCGGGCGACTCTCAGCGCGAACAGATTCTCTTCTTCCGAACACGCGCCGTTAAGCACCTCGACCGCATCGACCAATTGAAACACTTCGAGCGCCGCGCCGCTCTCTACGTTGGCGGGATCCAGAGGCTCGCCGTGCCCGTTCATGAACGAAACTCTGGCGTCGAGCTTGTAGCGAAAGGGATGATTCGCGATCAGGATACCACCCTCGGCGTCTGCCACGCGGCGCAACTCCTCAAGCTTGTAAATACCGCCGAGGTAACGATCGAGCCCAAAAACGCCGACGTGGCCGCGCTCGGTCGTAACCTCCATCCCATGAAGGACAGTTACGCCGCTATCCGCCGCGAAGGCGTGGGCGTCGCGCGACGCCCACATGTTGTCGTGCTCGGTGATGCAGATAGCGCCGATCCGGATTTCGCGGGCGCGCTCGATTAACGCCGGCGGCGAAATGTTCGAGTCCGAGCTGCCGCGAGTGGTATGCAGATGAAGATCAACCGTGAAATAGGGCCCGTCAGGATGCCCGCTTCCCGCGAGCGCCATCGCGCGACACCGCCCTCCTTATTTAGGCGGCTCAGTCGAGAGCGTGATGGTCTTGATATGGTCGCCGACCTTGATCTGATCGACCACGTCCATCCCCTTAACCACGCCGCCAAAGATGGTGTACTGGCCGTCGAGCCCGGGCTGCGGTTCGAGACAGATATAGAACTGACTGCCGCTCGACTTTCGCTCGGGGTTGACGTTATCGCCCAGGCGCGCGGTGGCTACCGAGCCGCGAAGATGCTTTTCGCTGGTGCTGATCTCGGCCGGAAGATCATAGCCCGGTCCGCCCGATCCGTTGCCTTGCGGATCGCCACCCTGCACCACGAAGCCCGGCACCACGCGATGGAACGTTAGGCCGTTATAGAATCCTTTTTTGGAGAGTTTTTCGAAATTCTCTACGGTCTTGGGCGCGACGGCCGGGTAAAGCTCGATAACGATGTCGCCGCGATCGGTATCGATCGTGGCGTAATGACCGGTGTTACGCAAAGGTAAATCCTCCGATTTTGCGGAATCGGCGCAGGCGATAACCATCGCTCCTGCCACCATCAGAATTGTGAGCAATTGCAGTGTGCGTCGAAACTTTGTGCTCATAAACCTCGCTGCCGGCCCATCGCCAGCCCCGATCTCAACTATTCGAGCGGACGCCTGCGTTCAAGCGCCGGTGTCGGCGCGCCAATATCGGCAGTCAATGCGCGGCGCGCCGCCTGCGATGTATCAGAAATGCCAGAACCGCGATAGCGCCTGGAGCTCGTGCTCAACCAGCGCCGTCGCGTGCGACGGCCCGGGCGCGCGCGCAAGCGGCTCGTCGGCGTCGCGTCCCAATTCCTCGATCACGGCCTTTCCCGACGCCGCCAGCGCGTCGAGGTCATAGCCGCCTTCCAGCACCGCGGCGATCCTGCCGTCGCAGCATTCGGCCGCCAAACGCTTCATCCGCCGCGCCATCGCGGCAAATCCATCCTCGCTGATGCGCAATTCTCCCAGCGGGTCGCGGAAATGGCCGTCGAAGCCGGATGAAATCAGGATGAACTCGGGCGCGAACTTGCGTCCGACCGGCACTATTACGCGATCGACGATGTCCAGAAATTCGGCGTCACCAAACCCCGCCGGCACTGGCACGTTGACCGTGTAGCCTTCGCCCGCGCCCGCGCCCATCTCACTCATCGCACCGGTACCCGGATAGAAAGGATACTGATGAGTCGAAACGTAGAGCACCTCGGGCGATTCGTAAAAAATCTCCTGGGTGCCGTTGCCATGATGGAGGTCCCAATCGAAAATCATCACGCGCTTGAATCCGCGCTCGCGCACCAGGTAGGACGCCGCTATCGCGACGTTGTTGAACAGGCAGAAGCCCATCGCGCGCGACACCAGCGCGTGATGGCCGGGCGGACGAACGATCGCAAACGCGTTGCTCACGGCGCCGTCGGCAACCGCCTCGACCGCGCTCAGCGCGCCGCCCGCCGCAAGCACTGCGGTTTTGAAAGATTCGGCGCAGGTGTGGGTGTCGGGATCCAGGTCGCAGCGCTCGAAGCGCGCGGTGCGCTCCATATTAGCGATATGCATACGATCGTGGCACAGCGCGAGCTCGTCCGAGGTGGCCTCGCGCGGCGATTGCAGATGCACGCTGGAGT
>DATJOQ010000200.1:0-7496 GCA_035506935.1 Binataceae bacterium (SeqCode)
CGCTAAGCATCGAGAATTGTTGATGCGCTGGGCATCAAGATGAGCCGCGAGCGCATCGATTCTAAGGCAAAGGTGCCGAACCTTGAAAGCGGAGCTTGGTAAACGATCAGGAGAAACGATGATGGGAAAATTCGTTGCGGACATGCAGAAAATTCGTGAACGCGCGCGTCAGCAGATGAACAAGGGCGCGGTAACGGACAGCTACAAAGCGGATAGAACCGAAGTAATCAATGTGCTCAATGAAGTGTTGGCGACTGAGCTGGTATGCGCGCTGCGCTACAAACGCCACTACTACACGGCGAAAGGAATCAACTCAGAATCAGTGCGGGAAGAGTTTCTCGAGCACGCCAAAGAGGAAGAGGAACACGCCGATTGGGTGGCGGAACGCATCACGCAGTTGAACGGCGAGCCAAATTTCAAACCGCAGACGCTCGGCGAGAGAAGTCATTCCGAGTACGTCGAGGGTAAAGATCTGAAAGAAATGATTCAGGAGGATCTGATCGCGGAGCGTATAGCGATCGAGTCCTATTCTGAAATCGTCCGCTGGCTCAAGGATAGCGATCCCACAACCAGACGCGTTTTGGAACGCATTCTGGAAAAGGAAGAGGAACACGCCGACGACCTGGCGAATCTGCTGACCCGGGTCTGAGACTAATCGCGCTGCTAAAGTTGCGAGTCTTGCAACGCGGACACACCGGCAGGACTACGGAGGAGACTATGATTAGATTGATTATGGCGATGAGCATCCTGGTTATGTGTTCTGGATGCTGTGAGCTGTTCGGCGTATGCACCTCAGTTGCAGTTCACAGCTCCATCGACTCGCCTCATACTTATGCTGAACTGGAAGATTTTCCGAATGCCGTCACACAAGCGAACCCGCCCGCGAACTATGCTGCCGAATGCCCCTCGAACATCGCCGATTAGCCTGACCGCCTTACTCACTCAATAGCCAATTGACGACTCTGCAGGATTGGCGGTTTCTTTTTGGACCGCCAATCCTCTACTGTGGCTCGCTCCGTCTTTCGGCGTGGCTCGATGCCGTGCGGCCATTAGAGTCATCGATGCATCCTGTTCAGGACGCTGTTCTCAACCTCATGAATCATGGTATGTAGCGCGACTCAGATGCGAATCCGCTCGTTGTTCCAATGCTGGCTCCTGGCGATTTCAGCGCTCGCACTATTGGTCGCCAACTCATGCAACTCGCTCAAATTTGTCGCGCATGGCGGCACGGTTGAGCAGGAACACCCCCACCGCCCGCCGAGCACGCCGATTGAGCCCCATGTTTTGATCTTCGCTTTCGACGGCGCCGGTTACGATCAACTGATGACCGCGATAAAGTCTGGGAAAGCGCCGCGCATGGCAGCGCTGCTCGGCCATGAGCGCGGAAACGGAGTTTATGAGCATGCTTATTCCGCGCCCAACGCGCTCAGCATCCTGCCGTCGACTACTATCGCCGCCTGGTCTTCGATCTTCACCGGCGCGGCTCCCGCGTATCACGGAGTGACCGGAAACGAGTGGTTTGCGCGCGAGGAAGCTCACTTCTACGCGCCAGTACCGGTATCGATTACCGATACCAACGACACCAACAAGATGGTGATGGAGGATCTGGTCGGCAATCAGGAGAAGACGCGCACGCTGTTTCAACAGGCTCGTGTCAAATCGTACGTCTCGTTGAACCCGGTTTATCGCGGCGCGGATATGTTCACCACAGTAGAGGCGCTGCCCTTCGTCGCGATGATGTCGGATTTCGTGCGCGGAAATCTCACTGGCGGACACGGCGAGGCGAGACGCCAGGCTTATGCCCAGCTCGATCAACACTCGGTTTCCAAGCTGCTCGACGCCGATAAATCCAAGGGCTTCCCGGTAATTCAGGTAGTCTATTTTCCCGGTATCGACCTATACACTCATCTGGCGCGCGGGGGATTGACTAATGAAACTGAGTATTTGGAGCAGATAACCGATCCCCTGTTGGGCCAGGTGGTTGACGCCTACCGACGTGCAGGTCTGGTCGACAATACTTATGTAGTGATAGTCGCGGATCACGGTCATACCCCGGTGCTGAAGGATAACGTTCACGCGATCGGATACACTGCTTCCGCAGGTCCGGTGCACGCGCTGCGATATGCCGGCTTTCGGCCTCGCGCACCAAAGTTGGTACTTTCCGACGCCGAACAGGATTACCAGGCGGTCGTCGCCTACCAGGGCGCGATGGCGTACGTGTATCTCGCCAATCGGACGAGTTGCCCGAAGCGCGGAGAGAAATGCAACTGGAAGCTTGCCCCACGCATGAAGCAAGACGTGATGCCGCTGATACGCGCGTTCTACGGCGCCAACAAGTACGGCAAACGAATACTCGGACTGAAGGGCAAGCTGGATTTGATATTTGCACGCCAGCCAGTGGCGCCCGGCAAGGACTCATTGCCGTTCGAGATCTTCGACGGCCATCGGCTGGTTCCGATTCCGACTTATCTCGCAAAGCATCCGCGGCCGGATTTACTGGCGCTGGATCGCAGGATGCGATGGCTCGGCGTGGGGCCTTACGGCGACCATGCGGGGGATATCGTATTGCTCACAAAGTCGGGGCTCGACCGACCGATAGAGGATCGATACTACTTCTCAGCACCGTATCATTCGTGGCACGGCAGCCCGTCGGCACAGGATAGCCATATCCCGCTGATCGTTGCTCAGAACAACACGGCGGGCGCGCAATTGCGGAAATTGGTCATGGATCGCGCAACCGATCCCGAGCCGTCGCAACTTGATGTCACGCCAATCGTGCTCGAATTACTAAAGACCCCTACTCCGCCACCGCAACCCGAACCTGCCGCCCCCCGCCCTGGCCCTACCATGTCCGCTACGCCGGCCCCTGCCCCTCCGCAGCCGCCACATCTGCCGACGCCGACTAGTTTGCCGACCAGCAGCACCGGACCATAGCCCGGTAAGCCGCCCGCGCTCGTAAGCCTCACGGCAGCAAAACAAGTTCCGTCGCCGAAACTTTTTTCGCACTGCCGGTCCCCATCTTTTGCTAGGATCGAACCATCGTCAGGACCCGTCGAGCCCTCATACCTTTGTCAACGACTGCCAGCGGCGTCGGCCCAAAGGAGAAAAACTCATGCCGGAGAACGGAAAAGAAACCGTCGTCCATATTCTTTGGATAAACGCGGGGCTGTCGTGTGACGGCGACTCGGTCGCACTAACGGCGGCGATGCAGCCGAGTATCGAAGACATTGTCCTGGGTGCGCTGCCGGGCCTGCCGAAAGTCGCCGTGCATTGGCCGTTGATCGCGTACGAGACCGCTCCCGTGGGCCATCCTACCGACGACTTCATTCAATGGTTCTTCCGCGCCGAGCGCGGCGAGATCGATCCGTTCGTGCTGGTGGTGGAAGGATCGATTCCGAACGAAGCGATCAAAAAAGAGGGCTACTGGTGCGGGTTTGGTAACAATCCCGCGACCGGCCAGCCGATGACCACCAGTGAATGGATCGATCGTCTGGCGCCGAAAGCGTTGCTGGTGTTGGCCGCAGGAACGTGCGCGACTTACGGCGGAATCCATGCGATGGCAGGTAATCCCACCGGCGCGATGGGCGTGCTCGACTACCTCGGGTGGGATTGGCAGTCCAAGGCCGGAATCCCGATAGTGTGCGTGCCCGGATGCCCGATCCAGCCCGACAACCTATCCGAGACGATTCTCTACCTGCTCTACCAGGCGGCGGGACAGGCACCGATGATTCCACTGGACAAGGAGCATCGCCCGCTCTGGCTGTTCGGCAATACGGTTCACGAAGGCTGCGACCGCGCCGGATACTATGAAGGCGGCGATTTCGCCAAGGAGTACGGCTCGCAGAAGTGCATCGTGAAGCTCGGATGCTGGGGGCCGGTCGTGATGTGCAACGTGCCCAAGCGCGGATGGATGGGAGGAATCGGAGGATGTCCCAACGTCGGCGGCATCTGTATCGGATGCACGATGCCGGGCTTCCCCGACAAGTTCATGCCCTTCATGGACGAGCCCCCCGGAGCCAAGGTCTCGACCAATATCTCGACGGTGTTGGGGAGCGCGATCCGCGCGCTGCGTTCCTTCACCAACCGTACTCTCGAGGAAGAGCCCAAGTGGCGCGCGCCGGGACCCGAATTGAGGACTGGCTATCACCCGCGGTGGTGAGCCTCTCAACCCGGTATCGCAGCCGCGCAACGAACTGAGTCATCTACCGCAAGGAGGTTTCGAAACATGGCGACGAAAACGGCCGACGGCCTGGTCGAGATGAATTGGGACCCCATCACGCGGATCGTCGGAAGCCTCGGCATCTATACCAAGATCGATTTCGGAAAAAGGCGTGTCGCGGAATGCCACAGCACGTCGTCGATCTTTCGCGGCTACAGCATCTTTATGAAAGGAAAGGACCCGCGCGACGCGCACTTCATCACCAGCCGCATCTGTGGAATTTGCGGCGATAATCATGCGACCTGCTCGTGCTACACGCAGAACATGGCGTACGGCGTGAAGCCGCCCCATCTCGGCGAATGGATCGTCAACCTGGGCGAAGCGGCCGAGTACATGTTCGATCACAACATCTTCCAGGAAAATCTGGTCGCGGTCGATTTCTGCGAGAAGATGGTGCGGGAAACCAATCCCGGACTGTGGGAGAAGGCGCGCAAAACCGAAGCGCCACACGCCGAGGCGCACGGCTATCGCACGATCGGCGACATCATGCACGCGGTGAACCCGCTCGAAGGCGAATTCTATCGCGAGGCGCTGCAGGTAAGCCGCTACACGCGCGAGATGTTCTGCCTGATGGAGGGACGCCATGTCCATCCGTCCACGCTATATCCGGGCGGCGTCGGCACGGTCGCCACCGTGCAGCTCTTCACCGACTATCTCACCCGCTTGATGCGCTACGTCGAATTCCTCAAGCGCGCCGTGCCGATGCACGACGACCTGTTCAATTTCTTCTACGAAGCGATGCCCGGGTACGAGGAAGTCGGCAAGCGGCGGATCCTGCTCGGATGCTGGGGTTCGTTCCAGGATCCCGACGTCTGCAACTTTAACTATCGCGACATGACCGAGTGGGGACGCAGGATGTTCGTCACCCCGGGCGTGGTGGTGGACGGCAAATTGGTCACCAACGATTTGGTTCAGATCAATCTCGGTATCCGGATTCTGCTCGGCCATTCGTACTACGACGATTGGGAAGACCAGGAGATGTTCGTTACGCGCGACCCGCTCGGCAATCCGGTCGATCGCCGCCATCCATGGAATCAACACACGGTGCCGCGTCCGCAGAAACGCGACTTCGACGACAAGTACAGTTGGGTGATGTCGCCGCGATGGTTCGACGGCAAGGACCATCTCCCGCTCGACACGGGCGGCGGCCCGATCGCTCGGCTGTGGTCGACGGCGCTCTCCGCTTTGGTAGATATCGGCTATGTGAAAGCAACCGGCAACAGCGTGGTTATAAATTTGCCCAAGAGCGCAACCAGGGGGCCGGTCACGTTCGAATGGAAGATTCCGAAATGGTCGAACACGATCGAGCGCGATCGCGCGCGCACTTATTTTCAGGCCTATGCGGCGGCTTGCGCGCTACACTTCGTGGAAAAAGCGCTCAACGAAGTGCGCGAAGGAAATACCAAGACCTGGGAGAAGTTCAAGGTTCCCGACGAGGGAATCGGATGCGGCTTCACCGAAGCGGTGCGCGGCGTGCTCTCACATCACATGGTGATCAAGGGCGGCAAGATCGCGAACTACCATCCGTATCCGCCGACGCCGTGGAACGCGAATCCGCGCGACGTTTACGGCACGCCGGGCCCGTACGAAGACGCGGTGCAGAACTGCCCCATTTTCGAGGAAAACCCGCCGGATAAATTCAAGGGCATCGATATTATGCGCACCGTACGCAGCTTCGATCCGTGCCTTCCGTGCGGTGTTCACATGTATCTGGGAAAGGGAAAGATACTGAAAAAGATCCACTCGCCCACGATGATGAACAACGTGTAAACGGCATCGTTCGCGACCCGAACAGACGCGCTGAAGCGATTCATGCGCGAGTAGCAGGAAGTGCGAAGATGGGTGGTACGCGGAACTTGCACGAACTAGGCGACCGCATCGAGCGGCTGCTGACGGAGATTCGCTCGATGGCGAGCCCGTCTGTGGGCGATCGAGTGGACGAGGTGGTGCGCTCGATCGTCGAGCTCTACGGTGCAGGCCTCGCCCGCGTGATGGAGCTCGGCGCTTCGATCGAAAAGAATGGCGACAACCTAAGCGCTGCGCTCGTTAACGATGATCTCATCGCAAGTCTTCTGATCCTGCACGGACTTCATCCTGACGACTTTTCGACTCGCGTGCACAAGGCGCTCGAGCGCGTGCGGCCCTATCTGGGCTCGCACGGGGGCGATATCGAAATCGTACAAGCCGACGAGCGCAGCAGCTCTGTGCTGCTGCGCATGAAAGGGAGTTGCGACGGATGCCCGTCGTCGTTGCTTACGGTCAAGCTCGCGGTTGAGAGCGCGATTCGTGAAGCAGCGCCCGAAGTGACGCGGATTGAAGTTGAGGGAATCAGCAAATCCTCGTCATCGCATTCCCCGCACGGCGCCGAGCCTTCGCCCTCGTGGATTGCGCTGGAACGCGCGGACGCGATCGGCGCGCAGACGCTCGCGGTGACCGAAGTCGGCGGTACGCAAATCATGCTATGCCGCGTGGACGGTCGTCTTTACGCGTATCGCGACTCGTGTCCGTCGTGCGGATCGGCGATGGACAAGGGTAGGCTCGATGGCACCGTGGTGGTTTGCCCTTCCTGCAAACATGGATACGATATCCGTCTCGCGGGTCGGTCAACGAATGGGGATCGACTCCATCTTGAACCGCTTCCTCTGCTCGAAAGTGACCACGGGGCGAAGGTCGCGATCTCGCAACTGTGAATTGCGGCGGCGGCAATGAGAACTGAAACTAGGCCAGGCGGCGGCTTCAATGCGCTCAGGCGCTTCACCAATCCGGAGCCAAAGAAGCGCGCCGCCGAAGCTTGCGAGATGTGCACGCAGGAAATCGCGTCTGAGCATCGTCACCTCGTCAATCTCGAGAGCCGAAGCCTGCTCTGTGCTTGCCCCGCTTGCTACCTGCTTTTCACGCATCGGGGCGCGGCGCAAGGCAAGTATCGCGCGGTGCCCGATCGCTATCTCCATCTGGTCGCATTCAAGCTGAGTCAGACGCAGTGGGACCAGTTGCAAATTCCTGTCGGCATCGCCTTTTTTTTCCTGAACTCGAGCATCAACCAGATCGCCGCGTTTTATCCGAGTCCGGCAGGCGCTACCGAATCGCAGCTTGCGCTGGATTCGTGGCGCGAACTCGCCGACGCCAATCCGATTCTCAACCATATGGAGCCAGACGTCGAAGCTCTGCTGGTGCTTTCGCGCCGTGGCGAAAAGTTCGATTGCTTTCTGGTGCCGATCGACGCGTGCTACGAGCTGACCGGGCACGTGCGGCAGACGTGGAGGGGTTTCGACGGCGG
>DATJOQ010000201.1:0-2700 GCA_035506935.1 Binataceae bacterium (SeqCode)
GCGCCCGCGACGATCTGAAGCGCGCTACCGACCTTTCGAGCGTCGCGCAAGCCACCATCGCCAAGCAGTAGCCCAGCCGGCTACTGCAGCGGCAAATTATCCTGTCCGTTCCCGTTGGCGCCAGCTTCCGGCTCGTTCTGAATCACCGACGCCGCGGCCACCTGATCGCCTTCTTCCATCCGCACCAGCCGCACGCCTTGCGTCGACCGGCCAGCCTGCCGGATCTCGCCCGATTCCAGGCGAATGATCTTGCCGTCGCGCGTGATGATCATCAGGTCGGTATCTTCCTTGACCGACAAAATCGCGACCACCTTGCCGATCTTAGGAGTGATCTTCATGTTGATCACGCCCTTGCCGCCGCGCGCCGTCAGCCGGTACTCTTCGAGCTCGGTTCGCTTGCCGTATCCGTTCTCGGAGATCGAGAGGATCAGCCCTTCTTTCTCCACCACCTCCGCTCCGATGATGGCGTCGCCTTCGCTCAGGTCCATGGCACGAACGCCGCGCGCCGGCCGCCCCATGGCGCGAACGTCGGTCTCATGGAAGCGGATGGCTTTGCCCTCGCGCGTGCCGAGGAAGATGTAGTTATCGCCGTAAGTGAGCCGGGCGGCGAGCAACTCGTCGCCTTCATCCAGCGACAGCGCAATGATGCCGCGCGACATGGGATTGTCGAACTCGGTGAGCTCGCACTTCTTGATGACGCCCTGCTTGGTCACCATGACGATGTACTGGCCGGGCACGAAATCCTTCACCGGCAGGAAGGTCTTGACGGCCTCGTCCGGCTGCAAATTCACCAAGCCGGAAACGTGCTTGCCCTTGCCCGTGGTGCCCGCGTCGGGAATCTCGTAGATCTTCAGCCAAAACACGCGGCCCTTGGTGGTGAACACCAGCAAATAGGCGTGCGTGGATGCGACCACCAGGTGCTCCACCACGTCCTCGGTCCGCGTGCCCATCCCGATGCGTCCCTTGCCGCCGCGGGACTGCCGGCGGTAGGTATCGACGGCGGTGCGCTTGAGATAGCCGCCGTGTGTTACGGTGACCGCGACATCTTCCACCTGGATCAAATCTTCCAGATGAATCTCGCCGGTGTCCTCGATGATCTGGGTACGGCGTTCGTCGCCGAACTCCTTCTGAACGTCCTTCAGCTCTTGGACGATGATGCCGCGCAGCTTCTTGTCGGAAGCAAGAATCTCCAGGTACTCGGCGATTTCGATCTGGATATCGGCCAGTTCCTTGAGGATCTTTTCGATCTCCATGCCGGTGAGGCGCTGCAACTGGAGCTCGATAATGGCCTGGGCCTGCCGCTCGGTGAATTCGAACGAGGTGATCAGGCCGTCGCGGGCTTCGCGAGGAGTTTTGGCGGCGCGGATCAGCTTGATTACCGCGTCCAGATTTTCGATGGCCTTCTTGAAGCCGAGCAAAATATGCTCGCGCTCGCGCGCCTTGCGCAGCAGGTAATCGGTGCGGCGGCGGACTACGTCGATGCGATGGTCTATGAACCGCTTCAGCACGTCCGCCAGGCCCAGCTCGCGCGGCTGACCGCCGACGATGGACAGCATGATCACGCCGAAGTTGATCTGCAGCTGGGTGTGCTTATAAAGGTTGTTGAGGATCACTTCGGCCTGTTCGCCGCGCTTCAACTCAAACACGATGCGCATGCCGTCGCGGTCGCTCTCGTCGCGAATTTCCGAAATCCCTTCGATCTTTTTCTCGTTCACCAGGCCCGCGGTGGTTTCGATGAGCCGCGCCTTGTTCACCTGGTAGGGAATCTCGGTGACGATGATCGCTTCGCGGTCCTTGCCGATCTTCTCCGTCGCAGCCTTGGCGCGCAGCTTGAGGGTCCCGCGACCCTTGGTGAAGTAATCGAGGATGCCCTGGCGTCCCAGGATAAAGCCGCCGGTCGGAAAATCCGGACCTTGCACCAGGTTCACGATCTCGCTGAGGTGGGTGTCGGGTTTTTGCACCAAGAGAATGGTCGCGTTGATGATTTCGGTGAGATTATGCGGCGGAATATTGGTCGCCATGCCCACCGCGATACCGCTCGATCCGTTGATCAGCAGATTGGGTACGCGCGTGGGCAGAACTTCCGGCTCTACGCGCCGTTCGTCGAAATTCGGCCGGAAATCGACCGTTTCCTTGTCCAGATCCTCGAGCAGCGCGGTATCGATGCGCGAGAGGCGCGCCTCGGTGTACCTGTAAGCCGCGGGCGGATCGCCATCCACCGATCCGAAGTTCCCCTGCCCATCCACCAGCGGATAGCGCAGCGAAAAATCCTGCGCCATGCGAACCAGCGCGTCGTACACCGAGGCATCGCCGTGAGGATGATAATTGCCCAGCACCTCGCCGACGATACCGGCGCACTTGCGATAGGCGCGGTTGAACGCCAGCCCCATATCGGACATCGCGTATAGAATGCGGCGATGCACGGGCTTCAATCCGTCGCGGATGTCGGGCAGCGCGCGCCCGATGATCACGCTCATCGCGTAGTCGAGATACGACCGCCGCATCTCGTCTTCGATGTTGATGGGAATCACGGTCTGTTTGCCGTCGCCCGGGAGCGGGAGCTGGCCGCCGGGCGGATTCTGCGGATTATTTGTGTCGTCTGCCAACAGTGAACTCCTAAAATCGGGGGAGCGAAGCGCTTCAGAAATGGCGCGTTCGGTAAGCTCTATTCTAGCAGTTCGGCGGTCTTGGCACCAGTCG
>DATJOQ010000202.1:0-7488 GCA_035506935.1 Binataceae bacterium (SeqCode)
CGAACTCGGACTCGATATAGATTTCGTATCCCAGCTCGCCAACAAACGTGACCCGAGTCGCGCGCACCCGCGCATAGCCGAAGTCGACTTCGCGACTGGCTCCGAATGGGAACGCATCGTTGCTGAAATCGTCTGGCGACAGTCGCGCCATCAGTTCACGAGTCTTCGGACCCATCAGCACCAAGGTCGCCAAGCCGGAGGTGATGTCGGTGATGGAGACCCGCGAACCTTCAGGAACGTGTCGCCTGAACCAGGAGAGGTCGCGCCGCTGCGAGGCGGCGATCGTCACCACCAGGAACGCGTCGTGGGATAGACGTGTTACCGTGACGTCGGCTTCTATACCGCCTGCCTCGTTCAGCCATTGTGTGTAGACGATGCGCCCCGGCTCCACGTCACATTCGTTGGCGCAAATCCAATTGAGGACCTTGAGGGCGTCCGGTCCTTCGACCCGATATTTCACGAAGCAGCTATGATCGAACAGCGAGACGTTTTCGGCGGTGTTATGACATTCGGCAGCCACATTGGGAAACCAGCTTGGCTGGTAGTACGAATATTCGATGTTGGAGACTTCTTCTTGCGTTCCAAAGAAACCGGGACGTTCCCAGCCAGCGAGCTCGGTCATGAAGGCCCCTGCCGCAAGTAGCCGATCATGAAAAGGTGAACGCCGCACGCCGCGCGCCGTAGTCCATTGCCGACTGGGCCAGTGCATGTCGAACTGAGTCCCGATGGCCTCTACCGTACGATCCTCCAGGTAACGGCGGTTGCGCTGGAAGCTTTGCGTTCGGCGAACGTCGACGTCGATAAGTTCAACCGGTGGACGCCCCTCCTGAATCCAGGCCGCCAATGCCTTGCCGACGCCGCCCGAAGAGAGGATGCCCAGCGAATTGAAGCCGGTCGCGCAATACAGACCGGGTAGTTCCGAGGTTTCTCCCAGCAGGTAGCGGTTATCCGGCGTAAAGCTCTCCGGACCGTTGAGGAAAAGCCGAATGCCCGTATGCTCCAGCAGCGGCACGCGACGCGTCGCAAGCTCCAGGTATGGGGCAATGTGGTTTATGTCTTCGGGCAAGGTACCGAAGCAGAAACTCTCCGGGATACCCTTCACTCCCCAGGGCTTAGCCCCTGGTTCGAAAAATCCCACCAGCAGCTTGCCCGCGTCTTCTTTGTAGTAGGTCCACTCGTCGCCAAAAAATAGCACTGGCAGCTCGCGTGGGAGATCCGGGATCGCTTCGGTCACGATGTAGAAATGCTCGGCAGCCTGAAGCGGCAGAGTCACGTCAATCAGTGCGGCCAGATCGCGCGACCACATGCCGCCGCAGATCACGACGGTCTTCGCCAAGATCGCGCCGTGCGGGGTCATCACACCGGCAGCGCGGCCATTCTCGACAAGAATTCGCGTAACCGGCAGATCCTGGATTATTCGAGCCCCACCCATGCGAGCGCCCTTGGCATAAGCCATTGTCACATCGGCTGGATTTACCTGACCGTCGTGCGGGAACCAGAAACCTCCGACGATATCGTCGTTACGGACCGGCGCCCAGCGTTCCTTGATCTCACCCGCGCTGACCGCCTCGACCGGCAAGCCGAAGTTGCGTCCCATAGAGGCGCCGCGCGCAAGCTCCTCATAGCGCGCCTGGGTGATCGCCACCCGCAAAGAACCGGTGCGACGGAATCCCGTGGCCTGGCCGGTTTCTTCTTCGAGGTGACCGAACAATTCACCAGTGTATTGCGCCAATTCAGTCATCCGGCGGGTTGCGCGGAGCTGGGTAACAAGCCCAGCCGCGTGCCAGGTAGTGCCGCAGGTCAATTGGCGCCTTTCGCACAGCACGACATCGCTGATTCCGAGTTTCGTGAGATGGTAGGCAATCGAGCAGCCAGCGATGCCGCCCCCAACAATCACAACCTCAGCTTTAGACGGTATGTCCATATTCTGGGCTAATCCTTAATAAAATTGACGTTGTCGATCGAAGTTGCGGCGTGCTTTTTTTTAGCCCGCTCGGAAGCGAGATCGGAAGCGTCGGTCACCTCGTTGACAATCCACGTGTTGGCGTCCCCGACGGGATTCGAACCCGTGTTACCGACGTGAAAGGCCGGTGTCCTAGGCCGGGCTAGACGACGGGGACGCGCGGACCGCGCACAGGCGAGGGCACGCTCAAAAGTTATCCAACGGAACCTACCAGAGGAGCATGGCTGGGGGAAGCGGCTGCCCGATCACGAAGCTCCAAAGCTGACGCGGCCCACGATCTGCGCAACCGAATTTTTGCCATTCTCCGCGAGCAGCGCGTCGAGCTCGCGATCGATTCGGCCGAGCGCTCCCGCGCCTTCCTTGATCAGGGCGGAGCCGACTTGCACCGCCTTGGCCCCGCTCAGATGCGCAATATACGCTTCGCGGCCGCTCGAGACCCCGCCCACCGCTATCACGTCGAACGCGCCATCGCTCGCGTGATAGAAGGCATGCGCCTGCGACAGCAGACGCTCCGGTCCTTGCGCCGCACCGGAGGTCAGATCGATCGTGAGGTCCTTGGGCAAATCATTGTTGCACACCGCGACCGTCACGTTCGCGGCCTTCAGCACCCCGGCGGTCGCGCCTGCGCTTTCGCGTGACACCTGCATCGGCAATTTCACCGCCATAGCGGCGCCGATCTCGCCCCGCACGCGATCGAGAATCTGCTTCAACCGCTCGAGCGAGCTGAACGGCGCAATCGATTCCATCACGTAAGGATCGGCCAGATTCAGCTCGATGATCGGAACCCCGGCGCGATCGAGCGCGCGCGCCACTTCGACCAGCTCTGCGTCGCTGGTGCCGACCACGCTGCCGATAACCATTTTGCCGCGCTTGACCAGGTCACGTCCGATCGAGGCGAAGTGCTCAACGCCTCGATTCTTCAGGTTCTCGGGCGTCTCCAGTCCCGCCACGTTGCACGACTTGAACACGATCGCGCCTGAATGCACCGCGCACAGTTCATAGATCTCACCGCGCTCGGCCGAACGCGGACCCGACGCGTTCATGATCGACGAGCCCAGACGAATCCCGGCGATATCTATTGACGTCCGTTCCATGGCTAATCCCTATCGGTTACTTCCTACAGCTATCCCTAATCGCGGGGCAAGTTCGCCGCTAATTTCCGTTGGCATCCAATCACGCACACTGTCATTGTTGACCGGCTGGAGGCCCCGGGCTCGATGGCAACACTGATCGACCGTCTGCTCCCCCACCCTCTTCGCGCCCCAGAGCGCGACCCCGATCCAGCTTGGCAGGCGAAATGGACCCTGTAACTATCCGGCGCGAAAACTTCGTCGCGATCGTGGCGCAGGCCGAGCGCGAGTTCCCCTACGAGTGCTGCGGCTTCGTGATCGGCGACGGAGCGGCGGAACAGACGCGCCCGATCCGCAACATCCAGAACCACAAGCATACCGAAAGTCCCAGCGAATATCCGCGCGACGCACGCACCGCCTTTGTGATGGACCCGAAAGAACATCTGGCGGCGCTGGAGGAAGTAGACCGCAACAGGTTGCCGCTCAAAATAATCTATCATTCCCATCCTGACCACGACGCCTACTTCTCCCCGACCGATCGCGCGCGCGCCTGCTCCTTCGATCCGGCGGAGCCAGATTATCCTGAAACCGCACATGTGGTTCTATCCGTAAAGGCGGGTAAGTTCGTGCGCGCCGCGGTCTTTGTCTGGGATTCCACCCACAAAGACTTCGTCGAGACAACCCTGACCGAAACGTGATATGGCGCGATCATTTTTTAACGGTCTCCGCAAGCCCGCTGTGGTAGATAAATCTTTATGGCAATTTGCGCCTACCGAATTAATAGGCCATAGCCGCTCGACGTTAAAGCGTTGCTAATACGAGGAGCTTTTTGTTTGTGGATTGACTAATTTGGTGTTAAGTTGAATTACGCTCTTTGCCAGAGTTTTTTGGCCGGGCGACAATCGTAGGGGAGAGACTCGCGCGTGGCAAATAAGTCCAACGGCTCCAATCATCAAATCACCAAGAGCGCTTCGCTGACCGAGTTCGTCGATCAATCAGCGCGCCTGACCGAGCCCGATCGGATCGTGTGGTGCGACGGCTCCGAAGCCGAGAAGGAGCGCTTCGAGAAGCAAGCGGTCGACACTGGCGTATTGATTCCGTTGAATCCGCAAAAGCGCCCACGCTGTTACCTGCATCGCTCCAACCCCAGCGACGTCGCGCGCACCGAACAACTAACCTTCATCTGTAGCCCGACCAAAAACGAAGCCGGCCCGACCAACAACTGGATGGCGCCTGATGAGGCGTACGCCAAGATGCGCGGATGGCTCAAAGGCTCGATGCGCGGGCGCACGATGTACGTGGTGCCCTACGTGCTCGGCCCGATCGGCTCCCCTTTTTCCAAGATCGGCGTGGAAATAACCGACAGTATTTACGTCGCGCTCAGCATGCGGATCATGACGCGGATGGGCAAAGCGGCGGTCGAGATGCTGGGCGAGTCCAACGATTTCAATCGCGGGCTTCACTGCACGCTCGATTTGAATCCCGAACGCAAACTGATCTGCCATTTCCCGCAGGACAACACCATCTGGTCGGTCGGGAGTGGCTATGGTGGCAACGCTCTGCTCAGCAAAAAGTGCTTCGCGCTGCGAATCGCGAGCTGGCTCGGAATGCGTGAAGGATGGCTCGCGGAGCATATGCTGATTGTCGGTATCCAGAATCCCGCGGGCGAGACCAATTACATCGCCGCCGCCTTTCCCAGCGCGTGCGGCAAGACCAATCTGGCGATGCTGACCCCGCCGCCCACGCTCGCCGCCAAGGGTTGGAAGGTGTGGACGGTCGGCGATGATATCGCGTGGATGAAAGTGGGGCCCGACGGACGACTGTGGGCGGTAAATCCCGAGAATGGTTACTTCGGCGTAGCGCCGGGCACCAGTGGAAAGTCGAACCCCAACGCGCTCCGGATGGTGAGTCACGACTCGCTCTTTACCAACGTCGCGATGACACCCGACGGCGACGTCTGGTGGGAAGGAATGGATGTAGCTGCGCCCGAAGGACTGATCGATTGGCAAGGGCGTCCGCGCGGCGCCAACTCAAGCGGCCCGGCGGCACACGCCAATAGCCGTTTCACCACCCCCATGAAGAACAATCCCGTGATCTCGCCGCACGCCGACGATCCCAAGGGCGTGCCGATCTCGGCCATCATCTTCGGCGGACGCCGCGCCACCACGATGCCGCTGGTGCTCGAATCCGAAGATTGGACCCACGGCGTGTTGATGGGCGCGACGATGGGCTCGGAAACCACCGCCGCCGCAACCGGCGCGGTCGGCGTGGTGCGGCGCGATCCGATGGCGATGCTGCCGTTCTGCGGCTACAACATGGGCGACTACTGGGCGCACTGGCTGCGCATGCGCGAGACGCGCATCACCCGTCCGCCGAAAATCTTCATGGTCAATTGGTTCCGCAAGGACGCCGAGGGCAAGTTCCTGTGGCCCGGCTTCGGCGAGAACCTGCGCGTGCTGACCTGGATGCTCGATCGTATCAACGGCCGCGCAGGCGCACATCGTACGCCGGCCGGAAGCGTGCCTAAGCCATCGGATCTCGATCTGACCGGGCTTGAAGTCTCGCCCGAGCGCGTGCGTGCAGCACTGGCGATCGATCCGGATGAATGGCGCGCCGAGCTGAATTCCGCCGGCGACTTCTTCAACCAGATCGGCTCGACCGTGCCCGAAAGGCTGCGCCAGCTTCATCGCGAATTGAGCGCAGCCTTCGAAGGCAACGGCGCGCGCGCCGGCGCCGCGTCGTAGATCGCTGGCGCAATTCGTCGCTGCGTGCGAAGCTAGGCAGCGATGGCGACAATCAATCACGACCGTCTGAAGCGGCTCTTCCTCGAGCTTGTCCAGATCGATTCAATCTCGCGCCACGAGCGCGACGTCGCGCTCCGTCTCCAGCGCGAGCTCGAAGCCGCGGGCGCGCGATGCCAATACGACAACGCCGGCGAGCAGGTAAAGGGTAACACCGGCAATCTGATCGGCCGTCTCGACGGCAGCGTCAAAGGCGCCGCACCAATCCTGTTATGCGCTCACATGGACACGGTCGTTCCGGGAGCGGGCGTCAAGCCGATCGTCGACGGCGATATCATCCGCACCGACGGCACCACGGTGCTCGGTGGCGACGACAAATCCGGATGCGCGATCATTTGCGAGGTGTTGCATCAGCTAAAGGAAAATCGCATCGCGCACGGCCCGATCGACGTCGTGTTCACGATCTGCGAAGAAGTCGGCCTGCTTGGCGCCAAGCATCTGCAGTTGAATTTGATCGAGGCGCGCGAAGGCCTGGTCTACGACAGCGACGCTCCGGGTTATCTGTTCGTGCGTGCACCCGGCGCACAGAGCCTCAGGTTTGTCGTTCGCGGCCTCGAAGCGCATGCGGGTATGTGCCCGGAAGAGGGAATCTCGGCGATCCAATTGGCGTCGAAGGCGATTGCCGGAATGCGGCTGGGACGTATAGATCGTGAGACCACCGCCAATCTCGGCGTGATCCGCGGCGGCCGCGCGGTTAACGTGATTCCCAACGAAGTCATCCTCAACGGCGAAGCGCGCTCACGCGACGCTGGCAAGCTCAAGACGCAGGTCGACCACATGATCGAATGCTTCAAGCAGGCGGTCGAGGGAGTGACCGTCACAGTCGCCGACAAGACCTACAAAGCCGAGCTGGAATACACCGCCCACGACCAGTACGCGGCGATGAACGTTTCCGACGACGCGCCCATCGTGCGCAAGGTGGTGAAAGCGGCCGAGCGATGCGGCCGTGTGATCAAACCCGAAGCGATGGGCGGCGGATGCGACGCGAACATCTTCAATCAGCGCGGCCTGACCGTGGCGAATCTCGGCACCGGGATGCGTGCGATTCACACGGTGCGTGAGTGGCTCGACGTCAACGATATGATCGCGACCGCCGAAGTCAGCCTCGAACTTGTGAAACTCCAGGCCGGCAACTGAGTCGCAACGTCACCTGAGACCGCACCCTTAGCTGTCATTCCGAGCGAAGTCCGTGGAGCGAGGAATCTCCGCGAAGCGATTTCTGTTTGCGCACCAAGGTTCTCCGGAATAATCGCTCCGCGTGGATTCCTCACTCCGTTCGGAATGACAATCGTGCCTAATCCTGCTTGCGCAGAAAGGTCGGGATGTCGAGATTGTCCTCGCTGTCGACCAACTGACTCGGCTCGAGCTTGATCGCTCCGTATCCCGCCTCTTCGGCTCGCCGCTTGAAGGTCGGCACGTCGAGACTGTCGTCGACGATCAGACCCATCCGCCGAATCGGCTTGTTGGTCGGATTCTTGACCGGCGCCATCGAGAGCGTCGGTGCTTCCGACGGCTCGACTACACGCGTCGGCGCCGACTGTATCGGAGCGGTGACCGGAGCCACCGGATGGCTGATCACTGGCGCGCTGATCGTCGGCCGCGAAACGTAGCGCGTCTCGAAATCGCCGAACCCGGTCGCGATCACGGTCACCCG
>DATJOQ010000203.1:0-3501 GCA_035506935.1 Binataceae bacterium (SeqCode)
GTCGACTTCGCCGATAGCGGCTGGATCTGCGCCCGCCGCACCGACAGCAAGGGCCATCAGGTGCACACCGGCGCTGTTTACGTCTCGGTGAATGGCGCACCCATCCGTGCCAGTTCCGCCGACGCCGATTTCTTCGTCCAGTTTATCGACAACCTGATCCGCCAAACGTCTCCCGGCGGCGCCTGGAACCACTTCTTCGCTCACGATCTCGACGCAGCGCAGGCTCGCTATCGCCGGGCGCGCGAAGTCTACGCGCACATCGCAGCTGACGCTCGCTCGCGCGGCCATTGATCACGGCAGTCCCGGCTGATCGCGCCACATGCCCAGCAGTTTGTAGAGATGGATCAGGTGATGCTGCATGATCGTCTCGCCCGCCCCCACTTCGATTCGCGTGCTCGCGTCGGCGCCGTACCCGCCGTACGCCGCTGATCGAATGTCAGGAATGTATCCCGGCCAAACCCCAGCCGCGCTGTACGTGTATCCATAAAACAGCGGATACGGTACCTCCGCATGCTGCTTCCAATACGTCTGGAACCTGTGCATCGGCTCGCCCGGTACCGCGGCAATCGCAATCTCGCGATTAATCAGCACGGTCGTGATCCCCACTTCGATTGACTTGTCTTTCTCCCACCGGTCACCGAACTTCAACGTCTCGCTCTCGTACTGGATCGGGTAACGAACCGGCGCCGTGCTCTTGATATCAGCACTACGCCGTATCACTTCGTCGCCCAGCAGTTCCCCCATCTTCTGCATGACCGCGAGGTCTTCGTCTTCTTTCCCTGAGCGTCCCTGGAACAGCGGATTAATGTCGCCCGCGCCGCCTTGCACGAACATGCACTGCACACCCGGAAGCGCGGCTTCCACTTTGGCCTGCATCACGCCCGGATAATCGGCGGAGTAGAGACAGCTCGTCGGCCCCAGCACCACTGCATGGCACGCATAGTGCACCAGCAGCGCTCGCGGCGCACCGTTCGTATCCTCTATGCGGAGTAGAACGAACTCCGGATCCACCGGCCCGTACGGAACCCGCTCCAGATTGTCGAACAGTGCGCGAGCGCGACCGTCATCACGGCGCAGCAAGCGGTTATACCCGAGTTGCAGCGAGCCGCGTCCTACACCTAACCGCGCCGGAAACATGGACGCCGCCGCCTTCTGCACCGCATCGAAAACCTTTCTCTCCATCTCAAGCTGATACGCCGATGGCTCAGAGGTCATCGGTGTCACACCGCGCACGCTCCCATCCGACGGCAAATAAGATGGCGTCGAGTGGCTATGTGACGCCGCCAGCAGCAGCACGGGAATCCCCAGCTTCGCAAACACGTCGCGCCTGAGGTTCTCCGACACAATACTGCCCAAGTCGAGCGTCACGATCGCCAGGCGAGATTCGCCCACGGCCAGAACCAGCGCTTTCGCGAATAACGGATCATGTGTGCCGTTCGCCGGGCCGCACTTGCGATTGGCATATCCGTACATTGGTCCGAATGCGGATGGCGTGATGTCGGCCTTGGCGACGCCCGCCTCGAGCGTCAACTCCGCCCCGTGCACGCCGCATGCAGTGAGCGCCATCCAAACAGCCAGCAGCCGGTGTTTCATGGCTTCTATTCTAGTAATGTCCTCACCTGCGTATCGCCACGGCTATCGTTCCGCTCGAAACCGGACCAACCCGCGCCGCCCCGTCCCGCCGCTGAGTACCATGGGGTATGACCGAGGCGGCCCTTCTCGACCACATCACTCGTTTGCCCCACGCCAAGGCCAACTTCAAGCAGCTCGTGCGCGAGCTCGGCCCCCGCATTGCCAATCGCGAGGAGCTCGAAAACGTGCTCGCGCGCCTGGTGGCTCGCGGTGAGTTGGTCGAGACCCGCTCCGGCCACTTCGCCGCCACGCGCGCTAACCGCGAATTCGCTGTCGGCCGCCTCTCCATGCACCGCGATGGCTACGGCTTCCTCATTTCCGATCGCCCCATCGACGGCATCTCCGGCGACATCTACATTCCCGCCGATTCCGCGCAGACCGCTATGCATGGTGATCGCGTCGTTGTGCGCATCGCGCGCATCGAAGCCGGCGGTCGCGCCGATGGCGAGGTCGTTAAGATCCTCAAACGCGCGCATCCCACCGTCGTCGGCGAGTTCCGCATCGGCCGTCGCGGCTTTTACCTTGTCCCGCAAGATGAGCGTCTTCGCGATTGGATCGAGATCCCCGACGAGCTCGCCATCCCCGCGCCCACCGCGCAGATCGATCGTGTCGGCCCCAAGCCTCTAGAAATCACCGACCCCGAAAAGCTCGACGGCATGATCGTCAATGTCGAGCTGCTCGAGTATCCCCAGCACGGCGAGCACGGAGTCGGGCGCGTGATCGAAATCCTCGGTTCTCCCGGCGACTTCGGTATCGACGTCGAGATCGTTATCCGCAAATTCCATCTGCCGCACCGCTTTCCGCCTGAAGTCGTCGAACAGGCTCAATCCATCGCCGGTGTGATCGCATCCTGGGAGCTCGTTGGCCGTGAAGATTTTCGCGCCATGGACATCGTTACCATCGATGGCGAAACCGCGCGCGATTTTGATGACGCCGTCTGGGTCGATCGTCTCGCGAACGGCAATTACGCGCTGCACGTCCACATCGCCGACGTCAGTCACTACGTCCAGCCCGGCTCCCCCATCGACGCCGAAGCGCGCCTCCGCGGAACCAGCGTCTACTTCCCCGACCGCGCCGTGCCCATGCTGCCGTTCGAGCTTTCCACCAACATCTGCTCGCTCAATCCGCATCTCGACCGCCTGGTGCTCTCCGCGCTCATGGAGTTCGATCATCGCGGCGACCTGGTTGCGCAGAAGTTCGTGCGCGGCGTCATTCGCAGTGCCGAGCGCATGACCTATACCGATGTCCATCTGCTTCTCGAAGGCGACGCCAAGCTGCGCGACCGCTACCGCCCCCTGGTAACACGCTTCGAGTTAATGCGCGAGTTCGCGGAAATTCTCAATCGCAAGCGCGTCCGCCGCGGATCCATCGATTTCGATCTGCCCGAGCCGCTTATTGAATTTGACGAGTGGGGCGCTATGACCGGCGTCGTGCGTGCGCCGCGCAACATCGCCCATCGCATCATCGAAGAGTTCATGCTGGCCGCCAACGAAGCCGTGGCCGCGCATTTGCAGGCAACCGGACAGCCGTCCATTTATCGCATCCACGAGCAGCCCGACCCCAAGCGCGTCATGGAATTCGAAGAAGTGGCGGCCCACTTCGGTTATTCGCTCGGCGTCGGCGCGATTCCCGTCAAGAAGTTCGCCTACGCCGACAAGCGCCGCGACGGCCATAAACAGCGCCGCGAAATCGTCCTCCCGGCCGAAATCAAGATCTCCCCGCGCATGTATCAGAAGCTCGTCGCCAAGATCGAAGGAAAGCCGGAGGAGCACATTCTCAGCTATCTCATGCTGCGCTCCCTCAAGCAGGCACGCTACTCGGAGAACAACGTCGGTCACTTCGCGCTCGCCGCCGATACCTACACGCACT
>DATJOQ010000204.1:0-8050 GCA_035506935.1 Binataceae bacterium (SeqCode)
ATTCCAGACGGGAACGAGGAATATCTTTTCTATCAGACCCTAATCGGCACCTGGCCGTTTGCGCCGATGAAGCCCGAGGAGCACGCGGTTTACGTCAAGCGAATTCAGGATTACATGCACAAAGCCTCCAAAGAGGCCAAACTCCGCACAAGCTGGATCAGTCCGAACACCAGTCATGACGAAGCGCTGGCTGATTTCGTGCGCGTGGCTCTCGAGCTCGGCGCGAATAACGATTTCATGGCCGACTTCGTCAAGTTTCATCGCCCGATTGCGATCGCCGGAATGCTGAATTCGCTTTCGCAGACACTGCTTAAGATCTGCTCGCCCGGGGCGCCTGACTTCTACCAAGGAACTGAGCTCTGGGATGACAGCCTGGTGGATCCCGACAATCGCAGGCCGATCGATTTCGCTACCCGCCGCGCGATGCTCAATCAGATCGTTCGCCACGCAGAAGAAGAACCTCTCGGCCTGGTCGAAGAACTCCTCACCAATATTTGCGACGGCCGCATCAAGATGCACGTGGCGCGATGCGCGTTGCAATTCCGGCGCGAGCATCGCGAGCTGTTCGCGAGCGGCGCTTATCAGCCGCTCGAAATAGCCGGTGAACGGGCACGCAACGTAATCTCTTTCGCGCGCCACGATAAAAACCAGCACGCGATAATCGCCGCCGGCCGTTTTTTCATGACGCTCGGTATCAATGCGAATTCCGCAAATTCTTCAATCGAAAAGACCGCCTGGATAGGTTCAACGATCGTTCTGCCGTCCGACTTCACCGCATCTCGCTACCTGGATCTAATCACCGGCCGCAAAATCGAAGCGCGCGCGCGCGATGGCGCACGCCAGATCGCGATCGATGAGGCGTTCGAGCAAATACCGGTCGCGATGCTGATACCCTCGGATTGACGCTAACTGAGCCTCCTAAGCTGTCGCTCATGAGATCATCGCAAAACCCGGAGAAAACTTGGCGGCTCGAATTCGGAGCACGTCCGACGAACGAGGGCGTTTCATTCCGCGTATGGGCTCCACTCGCCAAAAGCGTGGCGGTCCAGACGGTCGATTCGCGCGGAACTACCACGACCGCGATCCCGATGGAGCGGAACGCGGACGGCACGTTCACCGCTTTCGTGGAAAAAATGTCACCCGGCGCGGATTACTACTATGAGCTCGACCATGAGCGCCGGCGGCCCGATCCGGTATCGCGCTTCCAGCCGCACGGAGTGCACGGCGCCTCACGCGTAATCCATCCGAATTCCTTTCCCTGGACCGATAGTGATTGGAAGGGACTGCAGTTAGAGGATGCAATATTCTACGAACTACATACTGGAACGTTCACCGCAGAAGGTGGATTCACAAGCATAATCGAACGGCTACCCTATTTGCGCGACCTGGGTATAACGGCAGTCGAACTGATGCCGGTTGCGGCGTTTCCGGGCTCGCGCAACTGGGGCTACGACGGGGTCTGCCTGTACGCACCGCACGTTGCCTACGGCGGACCGGATGGACTCAAGCAACTGGTCGACGCCTGCCATCGCACCGGACTCGCGGTGGTGCTCGACGTGGTTTACAACCATCTCGGCCCGGAAGGAAATTACCTCAGCGAATTCGCTTCCTTCTTCACCGATCGCTACCGCTCGCCATGGGGCCAGGCGCTGAATTTCGACGACGCCAACAGCGACGGGGTGCGGCGCTTTTTTATTGAAAACGCTCTTTACTGGTTGACCGAATATCATATCGACGGGCTACGGCTCGACGCCATTCACGGGATTTTTGATTTCAGCGCGCATCATCTGTTGCGTGAAATGGCTGACGATTTTCACGCGCAGGCTCGCGCACTGGGGCGACACGCGTGGCTTATCGCTGAGAGCGATCTCGACGATACTCGAATAATAAATCCCGCGAGCATCGGTGGTTATGGTCTCGACGCGCAATGGAGCGACGATTTCCATCACGCGCTTCATACGTTGCTGACGGGCAAACGGCACGGTTATTTGGCCGACTTCGGGCGCGTCGAGGATTTGCGCGACGCGCTCACAAACGGCTTCGTTTACGACGGAAGATACTCGGAATATCGCAAGCGGCGTCACGGAACTTCGTCGGCTGCTAATCCAGGCCAACAATTCGTGGTGTTCAATCAAAACCATGACCAGGTGGCCAACGCGGAGGCCGGAACGCGGCTGTCGGGGTTGGTGACGCTCGAGCAGCAGAAGATTGCGTCGATGATTTTGATGTGCACGCCAAATCTTCCGCTGCTGTTCATGGGCGAGGAGTTCGGCGCGTCGTCACCGTTCGATTATTTTACCAGCTTCGACGATCCGGCTCTGGCTCAGGCGGTATCTGAAGGGCGCAAACGCGAATACGAACCCTTCTTCAAGGATCGCCCCTTCGCCGATCCGCAAGCGCCCGAGACTTTCGCGCGCTCACGCTTGAACTGGGATGAAATCGAAGAGTCGCCGCATCGCGAGCTGCTCGAGTTTCATCGCGCGCTGATATCGTTGCGCACGAGGCGCGATTGCCTGTCCAATTGCCGCAAGGACCTGACGCGAGTCGATTTCGACGAGCGCGCCCGATGCATAGTGGTTGAACGCGCCGAGCCTTCGGGCGATAGCGCGTTTCTGTTTTGCAATTTGAGCGATCAGCCCTGCGATTTGCGCGTACCTTACGCGGCTTCTGCTTCGAGGCTGGAACTGTTTAGCGGCGAGCGCCGCTTTGGCGGAGCGCCGACTACTGACGCTCCGCCGTCTACGCTCGATTCGTCTTGCGTTACGATTAGGTTAGCTCCGTGCACTGCTGCGCTCTACTTTAAAGACGCAGCCGTGAGAGCGACGCGCTAATCGCATGTACCTGCACCGGCACTGAATAAGGGACCATCGAGGTCTGATCATATCCCCAGCTCGGCCGTCCCCATCCAAGCACCAGTCCCACCAGGAACAGAACCAGGAACACGAAGAACAGAACTCGCGCGATATCCGTCGCTGCGCCCGCGATACCGCCAAATCCCAACACGCCAGCGATGATCGCTATGACAAGGAATGTTAGCGCCCAACTTAGCATTTGCTTTCTCCTCCTACGTTACAGGGAGGATGCAACGCGCTCTGCGGCTATCAAACTTGCGTCTCGAGACCACGCGCATCCTCTGTTTTGTTTCTTCGACGTAATTATCCAGAGACACCTGCGCCCTGGTTCTTCACGATCAAGGAGTTGTCGACCTCCTTCACACCCGCGACTTCGCTAGCGAGCTTGGATGCACGCTCAGCCGCGGTGGTCGAATCCACCCAGCCGCTCAACTGAACAACGCCTCTGTAGGTTTGGACCTTAATCGCAAGCGCGCTGAGATTCGGGTCGCCTGCGATAGCCGCCTTGACCTTTGTAGTTATGACCGCATCGTCGACGTAGTTGCCGGTGCTTTCGGTGTTCTTGGTGGCTGCGCACGCAGCAATCAGTACCCCGAGTAGCATCGCCGCCAGGCAATACGCGGCCATACGGCCAGGTGCGAAGTATGATCTTGTTGTCATGTGAGTCTCCTCATTTATGGCCCGATAATTCTGTTAGTTGACTCCCGGATTCGGGTAAGCCGGCGACGCTGGGTACACGGTCGTGCTGCGCCTGGTCACGGTGCCCGCGGGACCAGTCGTGGTGGTTGTCTGAGAGGTCGTCTCTACGGGTGCTACTGGTACAGCTTCAGTCGTCGTGGTGGTTCGCTCGGTCGTAGTGGTGGATGACGGGCCGCAAGCCCCCAGTAGAAGAACGCCCAACAGAGCCGTGATTCCTATCGCCGATCCTCGTGCGTATCGCATGATTCTTTCCTCCGGATTTCGACCGCGCGGACGATCGCCTCGCGCTAGATCAAGTTCGTTACTCAAGCGCTTTTTTTGCGCCGCGGAACCTTTGCTCCTGCTTTCCGAGCTTCGGACAGGCCGATGGCGATAGCTTGCTTGCGGCTCTTCACTTTCTTGCCTGACCTTCCGCTCTTCAGTTTCCCTTGTTTCATCTCGTGAATTGCACGCTTCACTTTGCCTTTGGACTTCGGTCCGTATTTTCGCGTCGAGGTTCTCTTAGCCATGCGTGTGAAACCCCCGTGCTTCCATTTCGCCCAGCGTCTTTCCGCGGGGGGTCGAGTACGCGACTAGCTCGATCACTCCCGCGGGAAAGAACGCTGCGGCTGTAGTGTTCTACGGCAAGGTTTGTGCCTGCGTATTAGAGACAGCCACGTCACAAAGAAGCGCGAAATTGCAAAAAATTGCGCGGGTTTGCTTGCTCGAAAGTTTTAAGTAGAAGTTACTCTTGCAGACCCGGTGTGCGGTGCGCGTACCCCACACGAATTTGGTATGCTGCTCCGCGACCTCGACTTACATTCAGCAACTCGTCCTTGGAGGTGAAGACTTATGGGCGCTTTAACCGGCTATCGCATAGTGGAATTCGCTGGAATCGGTCCGGCGCCTATGTGCGCAATGCTGCTCGCGGATATGGGTGCTGAAGTTTTACTGGTCGATCGCACAGCCTCTTCAGGATTGGGCGTCGCGATGGATCCGAAGTACAACCTGCTCCATCGCGGACGCCGATCGTTGGCGCTCGATTTGAAGCGCGCCGAAGGAACTCAAGTCGCGCTGCGGCTAATCGATCGCGCCGACGCCCTGATCGAAGGCTTTCGCCCGGGCGTGATGGAGCGTCTCGGTATCGGCCCCGAGGTATGTCTCGCGCGCAATCCGCGCCTGGTCTACGGGCGAGTGACGGGATGGGGTCAGGAAGGACCGCTGGCGCAGGCCGCGGGCCATGACGCCAACTACATCGCAATCGCGGGAGCTTTGTATCCGATCGGACGCAAGGGCAAGGCGCCGGTGCCTCCGCTCAACCTGGTCGGAGATTTCGGCGGGGGAGCGCTGTATCTCGCGCTCGGTATTGTTTCGGCGCTGCTCGAGACTCAAAAATCGGGCAAGGGGCAGGTGGTCGACGCCGCGATGGTCGATGGCGCGGCATCGCTGATGACCGCGATCTACGGCATGCATGCGTCGGGGATGTGGAACGACAATCGCGGAGACAACTTACTCGACACCGGCGCTCCTTTTTACGACGTCTACGAAACCAAAGACGGACAACATGTTGCGATCGGATCAATCGAGGCCAAGTTCTACGAGGAACTGCTGCGCCTGACGGGAATGAAAGACGAGAAGCTGCCGCAGCAGTACGATCGGCCGGCGTGGCCTGCGATGAAAGAAAGATTCGCCGCGGTCTTCCGCACCAAGACCCGTGACGAATGGTGCCAGCTGATGGAAGGCAGCGAAGTGTGCTTCGCGCCGGTACTGAGCCTGCGCGAAGCGCCGAGTCATCCGCACAATCGTGAGCGCAGCGCCTTCGTCGAAAATGACGGCGTGATACAACCGGCCCCCGCGCCGCGCTTCAGCCGAACCCCGAGCGCGATTCAGCGCCCACCGGCCAGGGCGGGCGAACACAGCGAACAGGCGTTGCGGGATTGGGGCTTCAGCGCGGACGAGGTAGGGAAGCTCCGCTCGGACGGCGTCATCGGCCGACCCGGCCGCGGATAACCTCGACCGATCGGAAACTAGCGGAAGGTTACGCTGAGTCGATCGTCGGCAGCGGCGATCGACTCGCTCTCAAGCAGCGCGACTAAGCCTCGACTGCACGCTTGATCCTCTCTTCTTCCTTGTCGATCTGAAAAATACTGCGGGCGAAGCTGGCCGAGTTCTCAACCAGCTGCTGCGCCATCGAGTTCTGCGCTTCGAAAATCGCGGCAAGCGGAGTGTCCTTGGCCCAGCTGGTCGACTTCTCGCGAAGGATCAGGCCTTCCTTCGCCAGGTTCTCGACTGTGTCGATATACCATGCCGCGATACGCTTCGCGTTTTTCTGAAACGAGGCATTCATATCCGACATGTCACCCATCATTGAGAAAGCTTCTTTCTTTGCCTTGTCCATTGATTTTACCTCTCTGCTCAATTCTGTAACTACCTTCGGACGATCGGCCGCGGCGGAATGCGAACCATTCTGCTCACGGCCTGGTCGCTGTTCGCTCCAACCCGACGCCGACGTTGCGGCGGTCTCGAATTCAGAAGCCACCCTGTCTTTCTTTGGCGCTCGCCGCGGCCGCTTAGGCATCGTGGTCTCCAAGCCATGTGGCGACTTGCGGCCACAGTTTTTTCTGCGCGGCGCTGCTGACCACGGCGCCCACGTGACCCGTCGGAAAAACCACGTTGGCCTTGTCGCGGCTGCTGATCAGATCGATAAACGGCAGGCTCGATTTGGGGTCGACCACGTCATCCCATTGCGCCACCACGTTCAGCACCGGACAGTTAATATCCTTGAGCTCGACTCGGTTTCCGCCTGCTACGAACCGACTCTGCGCCAGCAGATTTTTCTTTCCTATATCGTTGGCCAGCTCGCGGAAGATTTGCCCCGCCAGTGGAACGTCGTTGTTCATCCAGTGTTCAAACAGATCGAACATCTCGGCGTAGCCTTTGCTCTGTTTGTTGCGGTAAAGCCCAACGTATTTGTCCAGCGCATGATGGACCGGCGACATCGAGGTAAACCCGGCCTTCATGATCGACGCCGGACAATTGCCATAGACCTTGGTGATTAAATCGAGCGTCTCGTCTGTGATCCGATCGAGCAGGCTGTTCAACGGAATTTCGCGCACGCTCATATCGAGCGGCAGCGTCAGAGGAATGAAATTCTTGATGACGTCCTGATGGAGCGCCGTGTACATCGTGGACAGCATGCCACCGAAGCAGTACCCCAACAGCGAAATCTGCTCGACGCCTTCCCGCAACTGTACGGCACGCACGGCGTTGTCGATGTCCTGATTCACGTATGCGTCGAAGCCGCGCCAACTATCCGCCCGAGAGGGCGGTATCCAGTCAATCATGTAGACTTCGAAGCCGCTGTTGATCATGGTTTCAACCACACTTCGCCCGGGCATCAGGTCGAGGATGAACGGGCGCTTGATCAGAGCGTAAACCATCAGCAGCGGCGTCTCGCGACGCACCAGACCGCGCGCTCGATAATGGCGCAAGCGGACTTTGCCGCCTTCGTAAATCACGCTGTACGGATTGTTGGGCGGCGGATCGTCTTCCATCGGATAACAGTCGCTCAACCCGCGGCGGAAGCCGTCGAGCGAGCGAATCGCGCCTTCCATAAAATACTGCGGCAGCTCGTTCAAAAGTTCGAGCATTTTCCCACCCTCTGATTTTGTCGCTGTCGGTTGATCGATTACTACGCGGCCTTGGCCTTCTCTCGCCGCGTCAATTGCAGGCGCCCGTCGAGCGCCCGGATAAGCTCTTCCTCCGCTTCCTCGCGCCGCGCGCCGGCTTGCTCGGACACAGCTCCAACTTCCGTCAGAACGGCTATCAGGTTGCGCATTTGCAGCCGCAGGTCACGCAATTCACTGCGCACCGCCTGCAACTCCGACATTCCCGGCAATCCCGCCATCGTGCGCAGCGCGGCGAAGAGCGCCCCGCTCACCGCATTGGAAAATTGCTGCGTGCGTAGCAATCCCGGCAGGCTGCGTCCGAACGCATCACCGAAGAAGGGATTCTGATACAACGAGCTGGCCGACTGGCTCAGAATTCGTATCCAGGCGTCGTAAGCTTTCCAAGCGCTCTGCTCGAGTTCGTTATCCTTGGCAACTCCCAAGGTGGACTTTGCTCCCGCCACCGGGAGTTCGATGAGAAGAGTTTTATATAAAGTCAGCAGATCTCTAGCGTTTTGAGCTTTTTCTGCCATTTTCAAACATCCTCAAAAAAATTCTGATCGGGTTATCCGTACTGATATTTGCAGCTAATTTCGATCCGGACCTATTCGGAAACCACCACGCAACCCCGCCTTCTTCGTCCGCCTCGGTAGTAGCAACAGCAATCTAGTTAGCCTATGCGCAAATCTCTTTTAGTGTCGTGCCGGTGACATTTCCGCGAAGCTGCGTTGCTAATACCAGTTCGCCAGCTCTATCGTGGCCAACACCAACTCGACGGCTGGTAGCGAGGAACGCACACTCCAATCACAAAGCAACCGAAGACTGTTTCGAGTTCAGGTTGTCGAAGTATTG
>DATJOQ010000205.1:0-8250 GCA_035506935.1 Binataceae bacterium (SeqCode)
GGCCAAGACGCGGGCCTTTTTTGGATCCTTGAGGAGCTCTTGCGCGCTGTCGCTCATCGGTGCTCGCATGCGCTTTCCCCTCTACAACCCCTAATCCCGCGCTGATTCAAGAATCAACACACCCTCGCGAACCCTATTCAAGCGCGGGCGCGTTTGCCGGCGCGCCTTCCGGTTTGTACTCGCGCCTTTTTGCGTCGCGGACTTGCCGCGATCCGCTTGCCAGCCGCGGAACGCGCCGCATGCCTGCCGCTGCCTGATTTGCGTCGCGACGCGGGCCGCGCCGCACGCTCGCCTCGCTGGCGCAGCCCACGCACCATCCTGCGCGTAAAGACGTCGGCTTTGCGCTCAGCGTCGGTCCAGAAAACGAAGTGACCCATCTCGTGATAGATCATCTGAATCCACATCCGCTCGCTGTTGTAGATTCGTCCGCGCTTCCAGTTTTCGGGATGCACCAAGTGGATCTGACCGTCTTCGTAAGTTTTGCCGGCGGTCTTCCCCCAATCGATATACTCGTACCATTCAATTTTTGGTCGTCGGATATTGTAAAAGCGGCAAAGTTGCGAGATCGCGCGATTGAACGCGATCATACGATGCTCGCGAAAAAAGGTCTCGAGATTTCGGTCGATAGTCCGGCGCAAGGCAACTGACGGAACGATCATTCGCACGGGGATGATGGCCTCCTTCGGATGGAAGATCATAGGTAGGCCAGGAACGGACAGTCAATAAACGTCGTGCATCACAGTTAGACGCCAGTCGCTCGTCCAAAGCCGTGCCATCACAACTATTTGATTTTGTTTAAAATTACGAAGTACGTAAAACGACGTATTTTTTACCCAAGCGCCCCTTTCGTTTTTAATTCGCCGATCCTCTCCCAATCGAAACCGAGTTCTTGCGCGATGTCCTCGGTATGCTGTCCGAGTTCCGGTGCGGGCACCCGCGGACCCACTTCGCCTTCGCTGAATTCGACCGGGCTCCGTACCAGCCGGCAATTTGGAATTTGCGGATGATCGAGCGGCGCGAATACTCCCAAAGCTTCCGCCTGCGGATCTTCGATTACTTCGGCGACGCTCTGCACCGGAGCCCAGATGAAGCAATGGCGATCGAAGATCGGCGCCCACTGTGCTCGCGTACGCGTCGCGATCGCTTCGTCGATCAGTTTTATCAACGCGCGATTGTTCACGGTTCTCGCATAGTGATCTTTGAAACGCGGATCTTTGAGCCATGCGGTTCGCTTCAGTGCTTTGCAGAAGTCTTTCCAATAGCGGTCGCTCTGCACCATCACGAAGTAGACCCAGGTATCGTCCTTGCACCGATACGAGTTCCACAGCGGGTTCGGCCGCTTGCTGCGGCTTTCCGGCGCTGGCGGCCGATCGCCAAGTAGCCCATGCGTAAGATCGACCGAGTTCATCCACAATGCCATCGCGAACAGCGACAACCTTACCTCCTGCCCGCGACCGGTGCGCTCGCGCGCAAACAGCGCAGTCGATATCGCACCAGCCATCGCGAGCCCGGCGGCGTGATCGATCATTCCCGGCCGCTGCGCCGGAGGCGGCTTGCCCGGCTCGGCCACCGTCGCCATCAACCCCGAACGCGACCATCCGGCGGCGTAATCGAAACCCGGGGTCAGGCGCTCGGGTCCGCGATGGCCGTAGCCATTGAGCGTCGCATAGATCAGGCGCGGATTTACTTCCGCCAGATGCGCGTAGTCGAGCTGCAGCCGCTCGAGCGCATCGAGCCGCAGATTGGTGAGGAACACGTCCGCTTGCTCGATCAATTTTAGCGCGAACGCGCGCCCCTCGGGATCTCGCAGATTCACCGCCGCGGAGCGCTTGTTGCGATTATCGAGCTCGTAGGACCAGGCGATGCGCACGTCGGGGTCGTGAGCGGAGCGTATCGTCATCCCGCGCACCGGGTCGCCGCGTTGCGGCTCTTCGATCTTGATTACGTCGGCGCCCCAATCTGCCAGCACCGCGCCAGTGGACGGTCCCGCAACCCAGATCGCCAGTTCCACAACTTTGATTCCGCTGAGCGGTCGGTCCATTGTCGTCTCCTGTTCGGTTAGGTACGAGTGCTTGTCGTGAGGCTATAGCAATCGAGACGGTTGGGAGGCCAGCGCAAGGTAATGGTCGATACCGAACGTGAAACTATCTGTTATATTGATGTCGCGACGACCGGCAGGCTTGCCGGGAAGGCTGGAACTTACTGATGACCAGACCTGTGCTCAGAACCGAGCTCTGCCACATTCTCGATATCGAGTATCCAATCATCCTCGCCGGTATGGGGGAAGCCTCAGGACCGGAGCTGGTCGCCGCCGTCTCCAACGCCGGCGGGCTGGGCATCCTGGGAGCGGCGCTTTTGGGCGGCGATGATTTGGTCGCGGCGATCGAGAAAATTCGCAAGCTCACCTCCAAGCCATTTGGCGTCGACACGCTGCTGCCCTCGAGCGTGCCAGGCGAAGGCGAGATCCGCGCCAAGCGCGGCGAGCTCCCAACCAAGCATTTCGAATTCGCGAGGGAGTTCAAGCAGCGGCACGACCTGCCCGAACCGCAGCATCGATGGCCGCGGCTGAGCAAAGATTTTTTCACCAAGCAGATTGAGATTATTCTCGAGATGCGGGTTCCGGTTTACGCGGCGGGCCTTGGTAATCCGGCTTCGATGGTCGATACGGCTCACGCACAGGGCATGAAAGTGATGGCGGTCGCGGGCAACACCAAGCACGTGCGTCGGATGCGCGAGGCTGGACTCGATATCATCGTCGCGCAGGGCACCGACGCCGGTGGACACAATTCGCGTATCGGCACGATGGCGCTGATTCCGCAGGCGGTCGACGCGGCGATGCCCACACCGCTGGTAGCAGCGGGTGGAATCGCGGACGGACGCGGTCTGGCCGCGGCACTGGCGCTAGGCGCCTGCGGAGTATGGGTCGGCACCGCGTTCCTGGCGACACCCGAATCGAAAATTCCGCAGTATCAAAAAGAAGCGCTGTTGCGCGCCAGCGAAGAGGACACGATGGTGAGCAAGGCGCTGACCGGCAAACCGTCGCGCCATATCAAGAATCTGTGGAGCCAGGAGTTCGACGCGTCGGGACTGGCGCCGCTCCCGATGCCGTTTCAGGGCATGATTTCAGCGTCGATCATGCTTGCGGCCGAAGAAAACCAGCGCGCCGACGTCTACAGTGGATTTGCCGGCCAAGTCGCCGGAATGATCGATCAGATCCGGCCAGCAGCCAAAGTCGTGGAAGACATGGTCGGCCAGGCGCATCAGATCCTGAGCCAGGAACTGCGCCATCGCGTAAAGCTGGTTTGAGTAGCGGTTCGGGCGGGATGACCCGCCGAATCCGTCCTGGCTCAGTCAGATGCCCTCTTAAGCGCATGCCCACGGGTATTGATAGCCTCATCATCCTGACCGCCTTTCCCGTCATCCCGAGCTGGTGAGCACCGCGAGCCGTGTCGCAGGATGACAAAAGAGTCGCTCACTATGACGAAAAGGGAGTCTCAACACAGCGTCCGGCGAGGCCAAGAAGACTTGCGCGCCTACCGAATCGTGTAGTGTGATCGAGGCAAGCGCTCAAAAATCAGGAGGGTCGAATGGATTTTCACGGTATCGATCTGCGCAAGAACCTGCGCAAGATGCGCGAGCTCAAACCCGACATGTTCAAGGGCTTCGTGGATTTCGACCAGACCGTCTTTAAAGATGCGGCTCTGCCGGGCAAAATTAAAGAACTGATGGCGGTGACGGCCGCGCACATTACGCAATGCCCCTGGTGTATCGACGTGCATACCACGCGCGCCAAGGACAAAGGCGCGACCGACGAGGAAATCACGGAGGCGGTTTTCGTCGCGATGGCGATGGCGGCGGGCGCGGCATGGGCTCATGGTGGAATCGCGCTTGAATCGGCGGCGCAACATCAACACAAGTGATCACCGGGCGTGCGTCCGGTAATCGAGGCTGAATGAATCAGGCGAACCCCAGTTCGGCGAACTCCAAGTCGAAGACGCGACAGGTCGATATCGGCGGCCTCAAGGTCGGTGGCGGCGCCCCGGTAGTGGTGCAATCGATGTGCGCGACGCGCACGATCGATATCGACCAGACGATCGCCCAGACCCATCAGCTCGCCAAGGCGGGCGCGGGGATCGTTCGAATCGCGCTCGACAGCGAAAAAGAAGTCGCGGCGCTGAAGGAAATACGAGAGCAGACCAAAGGCGTGGTGCTGTCGGTCGACCTGCAGGAGAATTACAAAATCGCCGACAAGGTTGCGCCGCACGTCGACAAGATTCGCTACAACCCCGGCCACCTGCATCATATCGAGAAATCCAAGACCGTCCCGCAAAAAGTGAAATGGCTGGTCGACGTCGCCCGCGCGCATGACATCGCGATTCGTATCGGAGTCAACTGCGGCTCAGTGTCGCCCGTGTTCCTGCAGAAGTATCCCGACGATCAACTTAAGGCGATCGTCGAATCCGCGGCCTATCACTGCGAACTGATGGACGAGCTCGGTTTCGATCGCTTCGTGGTCTCGCTGAAAGATTCCGATCCGGCCAAAGTGGTCGAAGCGAACCGCCGCTTCGCCGAGCGACGTCCCGACGTTCCGCTCCATCTCGGCGTCACCGAAGCGGGCCTGCCGCCGGCGGGTGTAATCAAGACTCGGCTCGCTTTTGAGAAGCTGCTCGCGGAGCATGTCGGCGACACGATCCGCGTTTCGCTCACCCTGCCCAACGAGCGCAAGCACGAAGAAGTCGTCGTCGGCCATCAGATTCTGAGCGATGTCGCGGCCGGACGATTCATCTCGGTGCCGGATTTCGGCAGCGGCCTCAATATCATCTCATGTCCGTCGTGCTCGCGGGTTGAAAACGAGAAATTTGTCGAGCTGGCGGAGCAGGTGAAGGTGCTGACCGAGTACGCCGCGCAGTACAAGATCACGATCGCGGTGATGGGATGCCGGGTCAACGGACCGGGCGAGACCGACGATGCGGACCTCGGACTTTGGTGCGGCCCGACCACGGTCAACCTGAAAAAGAAAGACCACAAGCTCGGCTATTTCGGCTACGACGAAGTCCTGCCGCGGCTCAAGCGGGAGCTCGACCGCCTGATCGCCGATCGCATCGCGTCCAATTAGCCTCATCGACAGTTGCGTCGCTGCGCGACCCGGTGCGTTTGCCAAAACGTCGGCGACAGGTCTACTAATTTTTTGAACGGTTAGTGGAAGGGAATGGAACCGATCCGTCTGCGCAGTTCGCCAATTCTCATCTGGCGCGATCGGTTCAAGGGGCGGAGTCGTATCTAATCGGGAGGGACGATCGATGCTCCACGTTATTTATTTCATCACGCGCAAGCCCGGGCTGAGCGACGCCGAGTTCCATCGCTACTGGCGCGAGGTGCACGGCCCGATCGCCAAGCAAATTCCTCAACTCAAGAGCTACGTTCAGGCCCATCGCATACCGTTCCCCGGCGGACTGGCGAATTCGCCGTATGACGGCGCTGCCGAAGTGATGATCGAGAACGAGGCGGCCCTCGAGCAGTTGCGCCGCGAGCCGACCTATCTCAAGGGCGCACTCGCCGACGAAGCCAAGTTTATCGATATGAAGCGCGTCGCCTGGCAAGTCACCAACGACCACGTGTTCATCGACGGCGCACCGAAGCCCGGGATGGCTAAGGCACTTTTCCAACTCAAGCGTCAGCCCGGATGGACGCTCGCCGATTTCCGCAAATACTGGCTCGAGGTGCACGGCCCGATGGTGGCCAGATTTCCGGGCCTCAAACGCTACGTGCAATGCCACGCCGTGGACGGTTCCTATTCATATGGCGATCCATTGTGGGACGGCGTCGCACAGCTATGGTGCGAGGACGTTGCTGCGATGGAGAAGATGTTCGACTCGCGGGAATTCAGAGAAGAAGGCTGGCCCGACGCGCACAAATTTCTCGAGAACGTGTCGATGTTCGTGGCGCACGAGCATCGCGTGATCTAAGCGCCAGGGACCGCGCGCCTTACGGCGCGCGGTCCCTGCTGCGAGAATGTCACGCCTTGCGCCCGATCAACAGTGGCTCGTGAAACTGAAGCGTCGCCGAGGCAGAGTCCGGCGGCCGCACCGATTTCAGGATTTGCTCTGCTTCGAAGCGTTCGGACTCGTTCGTGAGCGTCAGCCAACGCAATCGGATCCACTCCTCGATTCCAGGCCAGCTCACCGCGAAACGCGCATTGCGGAGTTCGGCCGTCAGGCCAGCGGCTTCGTAGGCTTCGCGATAGCGCTGTTCGCTGCCGTCGTCATGCCGCAGGCGACGCGCGCCAAACACGATCTCGCTAAATCGCCGCCATTGCTTGCTATCGATCCGATCGCGCAGTTGATCGCGTATACCGCTGCTGCCGAATGCTGCGATCAACATGCCGCCGCGCGCCAGCGAGCGCGCGATCTCCGCGACGCATCGATTTAGATCGCTGATGAACGGCAACACATGGCTTGAGAAAATCAGTTGCCAGGTGCCCGATTCAAACGGTAGCTCCGACGCGTCGCATTGCACGAGACGAACGTCTGTTAACTCTCGCCGGCCGACAGCCAACAGCATCTCATGGGTCAAGTCGGCCGCAACCAATTGCGTGTCGCGAGCGATTTCACGGAAATCAGATGTATAAACGCCAGGGCCGGAACCAAGGTCGAGGATCGATTTGGCGCGGGTGAGTTCAGGCTTAATCGACGCGACCACCGCGGCGCGCCGATTCCGGTAATACTCGCCCTCGCCGTAAACCGACGCGAGGCGGCCGAAATACTTCGCCACACGCGTGCGGCTGGCCGAAGCGTCGCCCGGCGAGCCTACTTCAGTCGCATCCTCTTGGTCGCTGTTGGACATAAGATCGAGCGTCGCATGTCCTATTGCGGCAATTCAAGTTGGCTATCGTGGGCGCTTTTCCGCGGCCCTTAACCGATTCGGCGCGACACGATATGGTTAGCGGGTCGCGATACCGAGGGCATCACGCAATCGATTCGGAGTTTAATCGCATGGCTTACGAAACCTTGGACGTAAAGCGCGAAGGCCAGGTCGCCTGGCTGACACTTAATCGCCCGCACGTGCTCAATGCGCTCAACTCGGTGATGATCGAAGAGTTGCGCGACTTTTTTGGCGGGCTGCCGTCCGACTCCGACACCAGAGTGGTCGTGATGCGCGGTGCGGGACGCGCGTTTTGCGCCGGTCTCGATTTGCGCGAGCAGGGCGAGAGCGGACCCGCGGGATTTTTCAACGCCGACAGGGGCGTTCCCGCGCAGCGTCACGTCAGCGAGATACCGGCAATGATGCGGCGCGCGCCGCAACCGATTATCGGTGCGATCCACGGACCCGCATGCGGCGGCGGCTTTTCACTGACTCTGGCGACTGACGTCCGTATTGCAGGGGAATCCGCCCGAATGAATGCCGCTTATATTCGTATCGGATTGACGGGCACCGATATGGGTTCTTCGTATTTCCTGCCGCGGCTGGTGGGGATGTCGGTTGCCTCAGAACTCTTGCTGACCGGACGTTTTATCGACGCCAAGCGCGCGCTCGCAGTGGGCCTGGTCTCCGAAGTCGTGCCCGACAGCGAGCTCGAAGCCGCAGCGCGCAAGCTCGCCGACGATATGCTCTACACCTCGCCGCTCGGCCTGCGCCTTACCAAGGAAGGTCTCAGCGTGAACGCCGACGCTGGCAGCCTGGAGGCGGCGATGGCGGTCGAGGATCGCAATCAGCTGCTATGCACCAGCAGTCCCGATTTCAAAGAAGGCATCCGCGCGTTTCAGGAGAAGCGCCGTCCGCATTACGGGAATCGATAAACCAAAGGGCGCGTCCGCCGACGGGCGGACCAACACGATGGCATCAGGCAACGGCTCACTCAAAGAGGTCGATCGAGTCGAGATCACCACAGTGCTCGACAATTTCATCGATGTGCTGCTGCCGGGATCCGAAACCGTCAAGCGAGTGTCGCTCGGTGCTAATTGGGTAACGAAGAAAACGCTGATCGCCGAACACGGCTTCGCCGCCATCGTGAAAGTCAGCGCGGGCAATAGCGGCGACTCGATTCTGTTCGACGCCGGACTCAGCAAAAATGGGCTCACGCACAACCTCGACGTGCTCGACGGCCGGCCGAAGGAATTCCATGCGATCGTGCTGAGTCACGGTCACGCCGATCATACGCGCGGATTGATGGGTCTGGTCGAGCGATTGAGCCCGCGCAAGATGCCGCTGTTGCTCCATCCCGACGCACTGCTGGAACGCAAGGTGATTTTT
>DATJOQ010000206.1:0-2655 GCA_035506935.1 Binataceae bacterium (SeqCode)
AGAATCTGTTCACTGGTCGCATGCGCCGGCACGACCTTCACGCGAAAACCGCTGGCCACCAGTCGGCGCAGAATATTGTGCTTGATCCCGTAGTCCACCGCGACCACCAGCGGCGCGTCGCGAAGCTGCTGCACACTCGGCTTGTCGTATCCGGAGCCGAGCTGCCATTCCGCAAGTTCCCAATCGTAGGGCTCTTTGCAGGTGACCTCGCGCACCAAATCACGTCCGACCAATCCCGGCGATGCTTTGGCCTTGCGCACCAGGTTTTCCGGATCAAGATCGACGCTCGAGATCACCGCTTCCTGCGCACCGTGCGTGCGGATATGGCGCACCAGCGCGCGCGTGTCGATACCCTCGATCCCGACTACGTTCGCCTGCCTCAGATATTCTCCGAGTGACATGCTCGAGCGCCAGTTCGAAGGACGGGGCCAGTATTCCTTGACGATGAAACCCTCGACGTACACCCGTCCCGATTCAACGTCTTCTTCGTTGACTCCGACATTGCCGATTTCCGGATACGTCATGCAGACGATTTGGCCCTTGTACGAGGGATCGGTCAGCACTTCCTGGTAGCCGGTCATCGCGGTGTTGAACACGACCTCGCCGGTTGTCTCACCGACGGCGCCGAACGACCAGCCCTCGAACACACGGCCGTCAGCCAGCGCGAGTATCGCGCGATGTGAGCGCAAGTCTGTCATTACTGAACCCGCTCGTTGCCTGCGTCGTAAACGATTTCGCCGGCGACTATCGTCATGATTGCCTTTCCTTTCAATTCGCGTCCGGCGAATGGGGTGTTGTGGCTGAGCGAGACGAAACGCCCGGGATCGACTCTCCATCGACGCTCGGGATCTATCACCGTGATATCTGCGGCGCGGCCGATGCTTAAGCTGCGTGCGTCCAGGCGCAACAGACGCGCCGGATTGAGCGCCATCATTTCGATCATCCTGGCGGGGCCGATCACTGCGCGATGCACCAACTCGAGCGCGAGGCCGACGGCGGTTTCCAACCCCACGATACCGTTGGCTGCGCGCGTCATCGCGCGCGCCTCATCTTCGCCGAGATGTCGCTCGGGGTTGACGCCGAAGCACTGCGCCAATGATTTCATTTCCTTGGAAACCGCATCGTGCGGCGCATGATCGGTTGCAATCATATCGATAGTGCCGTCCGTCATAGCTTCCTGCAGCACCGCAACGTCCTGTTTGCTGCGCAGCGGCGGATTCATCTTGGCGTCCGGACCGCATTGCAGTACCGCGCTTTCATCGAGGGTAAAATGATGCGGCGTTACTTCGCAGGTTATCTGGGCGCCCCGACTACGCGCCGCGCGCACCAGGCTGATCGATTCCGCGGCGGACACGTGCGCCAGATGAAGCGGTTTGCCCGCTCCGATCGCCAGCGCCAAATCCCGGCGCACGCGTTTGCTCTCGGCCTTGATCGGAACCCCGGCCACGCCGAGCCGCTTGGAAATCTCTCCCGCGTTTGCCGCGCCCTGGCCCGACAAGGCGCGATCCTCTTCGTGCAGCGAAATGGTGAATCCAAGGCCCGTGATCTCGTCGAGCGCCCGTGCCATCAGAGACTGATCGTCTATCGGCATCCCGTCGTCGGAGAATAATCTAGCGCCCGCACGTACCATCGATTGATAATCAACCGGCGTGGTTCCCTCGAGACCCACGCTCACCGCCGAAACCGGTATCAGGGTCGCGGCGCGCGCGTTCCTCGCCTGCGCCAGCATGTAACGCGTCACTTCGGGCGAATCGTTGACCGGCGACGTGTTAGCCATCGCTGCCACCGCGGTGAAGCCGCCCGCGGCCGCTGCGCGCAGACCGCTCACGATGGTCTCCTTTTGTGGAAATCCGGGATCGCGCAGATGAACGTGCACGTCTATTAGTCCCGGAACCACCCAGCATCCGCCGACGTCGACCTCCGCGACTCCCGCCGCCTTCGGCATGACGCCCGGCCGCTCGAGCGCGTCGATCACGCCGTCGACGATCCTGAGATCGAGCACGCCGTCGAGTTCGTTCCCGGGATCGATCACGCGGCCACCTCGAAGCATGATGGTACTCAAGGCGTGTCCTCGGGATGCTTGAGCGATTCCACCATTGAATAGATAACCACGCGATCCGTCGTTTTGTGTCCAGCGTTGCGATCCTGCTCGGCCAGACGCACCATCACCCGTTCCCCGCGCGCGGTAGGAATATTTTTGCCGATATAGTTGGGGCGGATCGGCAGCTCGCGATGGCCGCGGTCGATTAGCACCGCAAGCTTTACCGCAGCCGGCCGTCCGCGCTTCCACAGCGCCGCCATCGCGCGCTGCACGGTCCATCCGCTGTTGATTACGTCATCGACCAGCACCACCGTGCGATCCTCGACGTCGAAATTCTCGGACCCGTCGAGCGGAAAAATCTCGTCGTGGCTGCGATGCACCTCGACCGCCGCGCACGGCGGCGCGATCTTTGTGTGACCTTGAATAAGATGGCGCAAACGGGTCGCGAGCACCGCGCCGTGACTGACGATACCGAGCAAACTCACCGCGCTTAGATCCGGCAAATCGGCGATCATCTGCGCCGCCAGCTCTTCGCTGGCCTTCGCGACTTCGTCCGCGTTCATGATCTCGCGTTGCGGCCCTCGGCGATAGGGTCCGTAACCGCTTTCCTCGGC
>DATJOQ010000207.1:0-10988 GCA_035506935.1 Binataceae bacterium (SeqCode)
CGCCCTCGGCGCCTTCGGGCGCCGAGGGCGACCTGCCGCGCGAGCTGTGATCCTGCTCCATCGCCGCGATTATATCACCGACGCAACGCCAGGTGTCGGCCCGGCGGGCTTGCGCTCAGGCCGGATGGAATCGCTCGGGCGGTATTCCGAGGGGGAGCAATTTGGTCCCCCTGCTGCCTTTGAGGAAGCCGGCCACAATCGATCCCACTTCGTCGAGCGCTGGCAGGAACGCGTGCATATCGGTTGCCGCGTATGTGCGCTCGATCGGATGCCGAATATACGAGATGTCTTCGGGGCGCAGTTCGACCGAGGCTATCCCGGCCAGCAGCGCCGACTCTACCGGCACCACGTCGTCGCCTTCGCCGCGAACCGCGTGATCGAAGTCGTACCACTTGGCGGGGTCCGGACCGACCTGGACCTCGAGCAAGGTCGAATCCGGCTTGGCCCCGTAGACAATCAACAGATTGTTCGCGGCGACTGACTTAGTTGGCAACGGCAGGTTCGTGAGCACTTCCTTGGCGGCGGTGAGATGCTGCTGGCGGACGTCGTAGCCGTCGCGGTCGGGGTCCGCGGTAGTGGTGTTGGTCTGCCAATTGTGCTCATTGAAAAGATCGAGTTCAGAGCCGCCCTGCTTTACCGCGTTGGGGAAGCGAGGCAGCAGTTCGTACACCGACGGAAAGGTCCGCGCGAGCTTGCGCAGTTCCTTGAGGCCGCCGAAAATCGGCGATTCTCCGCTGATCAGCGATTGTGCCGCTTCCAACGATCCCAGGTGCGGCGTGGCGATAAACACGATCTGGCCGATCGGCGGCGGCCCCTGGTTCGACTTCTCCCACACGCTCAAAAATGCGCGAAGCACGAGACCGCCCATGCTATGGACTGCGAAGTCGAAGTTCTGGTCCCAGTCCTTGACCATCGCCTTGCGCGTCAGGCGCTTGACGTAGGCCATCAGCGCCTCGGCGCTATCCATGATCGAGGTGCGCCAGTCGTAAGGAAATAAATAGACCGGCGCCTGCAGCCGTCCTCGCAATCCGCTGATCAGCGGCGCATACGCGATCGCGAGCAGTTGCGAGGCGCGGCTGACCACTTCCGCGTCGAGGTCGGACAATCCGCTGCTGTCGAGCGCCAGGCTGTTGAAGTCGGGCGCGACGAATTTGGTTTCGGCGATCGCCATGGTCGACCAGGTCGTCGCCGGCGACACCGGATAGAAGTTTTCCAGGCCGGAGCCCTGGATTCCCGGAATTACGATACATGGTCGCGGCATTGGCCCTCCTTTTCGCGTGACCGGCTGGAACGAACGTCACGCCGCGCTTGAATCTTGCCAATTTATGGCCGAAGCGAGCAACTTTTATATCAGGCGGCTGCTCGCCGCTAGTCTTGTTCGACGCTCTGGCGCTCCGCCAATCTCCACGCTACAATGCCGCGTTCTTGTCAAGGAGGCATCAGAATGGCGCAGGCGCAGCAGCAACTTCCGGAGCATATGCGAGGCACTCCTCCCGCCGTTTTGCAGGTGGTGGTTGGTTTGATTTTCGCCACGTTTCTCGCGGCTTTGATTTGGACGCTGGTGAGATACACCTAAACCAAAGTCTTGGTCTGCGGTTCGTCGTCGAAGCGCGACGGCGAACCCCCGGCCAATCGCGCTAAAGCGGCGGCTATTAGGGCACGCGCGCCGCTGATCAGCCGTAAAGCTTCAAATCTCCGACTCGTGAGGCGGATGAGCCGGATTGCCGGATATCCGCCGAAGCGCGTTTGTGCCATTGTAGGGGACCGATGTCATCGATACGGTCAGGCGATACGGTCCAGCGCGCGCGCCTCGAAAAGGGGCTGAGTCAGAGCGAACTGGCGCGTCGCGCCGCGATCTCGCGCCAGGCCTTGAGCGCGATCGAAGCCGGCGCCTATCAGCCAAGCGTTACCGTGGCGATACGCTTGGCGCGTATCCTCGGCCACAGCGTCGAGAACCTCTTCGGCGACAACGGCTCAAACACCGTGACCGCGACCTTCGTCGGCGACGAATCCTGCCGCGCGGTCAAACATCAGCGCGTCGCATTAGCCCGAGTCGGCGGGCGCGTGATCGCGGTGCCGCGCGCCGCCACGGCGCTCAGTCTCACCCCGGTTGCCGGCATCGTGGAATGCCCGGCTGCGGCCGGCGGCACCGTGCAGGTCAAGGCGTTTCATTCTGCGGCCGAAATCGACTCCGCGCTCGTGATGGTCGGATGCGACCCGGCGGTGTCGTTGCTGAGCGAGGCGATGGCGCGGCAATCGCCGCCCATCAGGGTGATTCCGATTCCACGTCCGAGTCTCGCCGCGCTTTCGGCGTTAGCCGCGGGAAAGGCTCACGTCGCCGGGATTCATATCCGCGACCCGCAAAGCGGCGAATACAATTTGCAAGCCGCGCACCGCGCGATGCGCCGGCGGCCGTACCTGATGGTGAATTTCGCGCGATGGGAACTGGGGCTCGCGGTCGCGCCAGGTAATCCGCACGCGATTCGCGCGGTCGCGGATCTCGCCCGGCCACGCATTCGGATCGTCAATCGCGAACCCGGCTCGGGCGCGCGCCTGGCACTGGATGAAGCGATAGCGGCAAGCAAGCTCAGGCCGGCCGCGATCGCCGGTTATCAACGCGAGCTCGGCGGCCATCTGGAAGTCGCCGCCGCGATCGCCGATGGTGCGGCCGACACGGGAATGACCCTTCGAGTTGCTGCCGAAGCCTATGGATTGGGTTTTATCGCGATGCGCGAGGAGCGCTACGACTTGGTGATTCCCGAAGCCGAGCTGCAATCGATCCCGGTGCGCGCGATGCTCGATACGCTCAATTCAAGCCGCTTCGCCAATGAACTCAGCCTGCTCTGCGCGTACGAGACCAGCCAGATGGGCAGCGCGTATCAGCGCGCCTGATCCGCCCGCACTCTCTCTGTCATCCTTAGCGCAGTCGGAATGACAACCTTCCCTTCCAACTCTCACTTAAGTCCTCGCCATCGCTCTGATAAATTATCTTCCATCTAACCAGACGCCCTCTCACTCCGATGTCTTTACAGGCACAAGAAAAGCTCGCTCGTATCCGCGACGAGCTCAATCAGATCTTCCTTGAACGCTCTGAACTGATCGACGGCGCGTTGTGCGCGCTGCTCTCAGGCCACCACGTGCTGGTGATCGGTCCTCCCGGGACCGCCAAGTCGATGCTCGCCGAAGAGCTCTGCCAGCGGATCGAAGGCGCCAGCTACTTCCAGTGGCTGCTGACCAAGTTCACCACGCCCGAAGAGATCTTCGGCGCGGTGAGCCTTAAGGCGCTCGAGCAGGACGACTACCGACGCGTCACCGTCGACAAGCTGCCCGAGGCGCACATCGCGTTCCTCGACGAAATCTTCAAGGCCAACTCGTCGATTCTCAATGCGCTCCTGAGCATCATCAACGAGCGCGTGTTTCACAACGGCCGTACCCGCGTGACCGTTCCGCTGATCACGATGTTCGGCGCGTCCAACGAACTGCCCGACGAAGAAGAGCTGACCGCGCTTTACGACCGCTTCCTGATGCGCTTCGTGGTCGACTATATCGGCGAGGATTTTCGCTTCCTCAAGATGCTCGAATCGCGCCGCGAAGACGGCGCCGCCCGGCGCACCGGCCTGGTTATCGGCGAACTCGAGGAGCTGCGCCAAATGGCGCGGGCGGTGACGGTTCCGGGAGCGGCGATGCGCACGATCGCGGAGATTCGGCGCGAGCTCGGGCGCCAGCAGATAATCGCCTCGGACCGTCGATGGCGTTCCGCGCTCGACGCGTTGCGTGCGCACGCGACGCTCTCGGGACGCCAGCACGTCGTCGAAGACGATCTGCTTTTCCTCGAGCATCTGCTTTGGAAAGATCCCGAGGAGCGAACCAAGGTGCGCGAAGCGCTTCATCATTTGATCAAAGGCTACGAGGAAGAGGCGCGCGAACTGCTGATCCAGGGACAGGAGCTGCAGGAGTACGCCGGGCGCGGATGGGAAAGCGCTGAGCTCAGAAGCCGGGCACTGGTCGAGGTCCACAGCAAGCTCGCCAATATCCTGCTCAAGTTCGAAGGCTTGATTCGCGACGCCGCGCAGGGCGGCCGCCCGATGACGGCGGTCGAGTCGATGCGCGCGCAGGTCAAGCAAATCCAGCAAACCCTTCTGCGCCAGAGCTGATCGCGTGTCCGCCGAAGAATCCACTCCGGCGATCGTGCTGCGTAATCGCGATTACGGCGAGTCCGACCGCATCGTCACGATGCTCACGCGCGATTCCGGCAAGCTTGGCGGAATTGCCAAGGGCGCCAAACAATCCCGCCGGCGTTTCGAGCGCAAGCTCGAAGTGTTCTCGCACGTGATGCTGTATTTCAGGCGGCGGCCGCACGGCGAACTCGTGTTTATCACGCGCGCGGAAGCCGCCGAGCTGATGCAATTCGCGCTCGAAGACGACCTCGGCAAAATCGCGCTCGCAAGCTACATGCTGGAGCTCGCCGATTCGCTGATTCGCGAAGGCACCGATACCAGCGAGGCGTACCGAATTCTGGCCGACGCGCTCGCCGCCGTGGCGCATAGCGGCGCGGGCGTCGCGCTCCGCCAGGCGTTCGAGCTCGGGCTGCTGCGATGGGCCGGTTATGAACTGGACTTTCGGCAATGCCGGGTGTGCGGATCTGAGCCGGATCTGCAATCAACCGGATTGAGTTTCGTTGCCGCGCGCGGCGGAATCGTGTGCCGGCGATGCCGCGATTCGATCCACGCGGTCGGCGCCGTCGCGATTAGCGCGGCCAGTGCTGTAGCGCTGACGAGCCTCAGCGCATGTACGATCGATGCGGCGCCTGCGACAACGCCCGCCGGCACCGACGGCACGCTCGCGATCGCGCGCTTCCTCGCCGGCGTGGTCGATCGCCGCCTGCGCTCGCTCGAGTTTCTGGAAACGATTCTTTAACCGGGCGTCGCGCCGATCGGCCGCATTCACGATCGACAACGGTCGGAAACGGATCAGTCGTCAGCGTTCAGACTCGGATGGGGAGTGGCAACCGGAAAGGGCAAACGATGGCGGCGCGTGGTCGCCGCCGGCACCACGGTCGCTGCTCCGATCGAAATGATCAGCATCCCTTCCTTATAATGAGGACCGCCCAATAGCAGCGTGCCGCGATTCATCATGTGGAAGTCGGTGCTGAGCTGCGGGCGCTCGCCCTGAAACAGCACCACCTCAAGCTCGATCATATTGTCGTCGACCCCGCGCGGCTCGACATGCAGGATGCGCCCGCCCGGAAGGTTGAAGGAAAGCATCCGTCCGCACTCGGTCCGTTTTGCTTCGTGACTAATCAGTCGATAGGTCGAATAATGGAACAGCATCCCCAGCGGACGGCTCATCGGCCCCAGGCGCTCATCGAATCCTTCGTTGGTATCAGCCGCAAGCACGGATTTGATGTCGACGGTCACCGGATGGTGCACGCCTTCGCCCGCTACGGAGCCCGGCCCCAAAGCTAATATGAGAGCCGCCAACCCGGCTGTCAGGCTCGCAATGCTGTAAATCGTGATTCTAGGGCTCATCGGGAAGCCAGATGCTGCAACTCGTTGCTCCTAGGGCGCATCGGGCATCCAGATAACGGTGGTCTTGGTCTCAGGCTCACTCCACACCGCCACATCCGGCGTTCTCGCTTCCAGCTTTGAGATCACGGTTGGCGGATTCTCTTCGACCGGCACCACGCCGCGAGCTGTCTCCGGTTCTTGAGGCTCGGTATTCTCCGCCGGACCCTGTTCGCCCTGCTGACTCCCCGTGCTTGCCACGGTCTCGGACTCGCCATTTTGCGACGGCTGGTTCTGCGAGACATCGGTGGGATGATGGCTGGCTGATACGCCCATGCCGAAGTAATGCTCCACATACGGAGCGGACAGCAAAACCCACGCTCCGAAAGCCATCGCCGCAGCACCGACCGCCAATCCCGGCGTCCAGCGCTCCGTGAGCTGCTCCCAATAGCGTCCGAAATAATGCCGCAGGCGAACGTTTACTGGCACCGGAATTTGCGCCAGGCGGCGCTGTACCTCGGCGGTGAAATTTGCCAGCGGCGGTTCGATCGCTACCGCGCGCAACTGGCGGCCGACCGCTGAATAATCAGCCAGCATGCCTTCGCAGATCTTGCAGAACGCCAGATGGCGCGCCACCTCTTGCATCTCATGCGGCTCCAGCTCTCCGTCTTCGAAGAACCCGAGCAGCGGCAGCATCTCTTTACAATCAGTCATAACGTCAAGCTGCCAACATATCCTTGAGTAGTTCGCGCAGGCGGCTGCGGGCGTAGAACAGACGGCTCATCACGGTACCGCGTGGGCAGTGAAGAGTTTCAGCGATTTCGTCGTAGGACAAGCCTTCCACTTCCCGTAGAAGTATCACTGTACGCTGTTCTTCCGTCAACTCGTCAAGCGCTTTACGAATCTTTTGGGCAGTTTCCCCTCTGGACGCTTCCTTAAATGAATCCCCGGTTACACTCGGAATTCGACCGAGCTCCGCTTCGGCTTCTTCGCCACGCAAGGTGACGTGCCGGCTCTCATGCCGGCGCCAGTCGATCGCGATGTTGACCGCAATCCGATATAGCCAGGTGGAGAAACTCGATCGCTCTTCAAACTTTGTAAGGTTCTGATACGCACGGACAAACGTTTCCTGGGCAAGTTCAACCGCATCTTCGGAGTTATGGACCACCGCCAACACGACCCCAACCACTCGTCGCTGATAGCGCTCGACCAATACTCCAAAGGCGTGGCGGTCTCCTTTCCTGGCCCGCTCGACCAGTTCGAGCTCGTCGTCGTTCGGCCGAGCGCTCTTCAAGAGACTAGACGTAAATTGATGTAATGAAATTCAGGCAAATTTAGAACCCAGGGACCATTTCTGCCCAGTTTGGTCCGGCCTTGGTTTCGACTACCAATGGCACTCGCATCGGCGCTACGGTTTCCATCTCACGCTTTACCATGCTCGAAAACACCTTCGCCTCGCCCTCGCCTACCTCAAATAGCAATTCGTCATGTACCTGCAACAGCATCTTGGGTTTCGATGCCTCTTCCATAATCAGCCGATGGAGCCGAACCATCGCGATCTTGATTAAATCCGCGGCAGTCCCCTGAAGCGGCGTGTTGATTGCTATCCGCTCGGCCTGCGATCGCGCGCCCCCTTCAGCCGAGTGCAGTTCGGGCAGATAGCGTCGCCGCCCGAACATCGTGGCAACGTACCCCTGCTCCCGTGCTTGGCGCATAACTTGCTCCAAATATTTACTTACCCCAGGAAGCCGCTCAAAGTAACGCTTGATGTAATCTGACGCCTCGCTCAGGCTGATACTCAACTCGCCCGCCAGCCGCTGCGGCCCCATCCCGTAGATAATGCCGAAGTTTATCACCTTGGCTAGCCGTCTGGCCTCGGCGTCCACCGAGTCCGCCTTAACCCCGAGCACCTCGGCCGCGGTGCGGGCATGGATGTCCTCGCCGCGGCTGAAGGCGTCGATTAGCGTGGGGTCGCCCGATAGATGCGCCAGCACGCGCAGCTCGATCTGTGAGTAATCCGCCGACAGCAACAGCGCTCCCGGCCTCGCCACGAACGCGCGCCGGATTCGGCGGCCTTCTTCGTTGCGCGTCGGGATATTCTGCAAATTAGGATCGGTCGAGCTGAGCCGCCCGGTCGAGGTCAGCGCCTGATGGAAGCTGGTATGGATTCGTCCGCTCTTCGGATCGATCAGCGCCGGCAGCGCGTCGACATAAGTTGACTTGAGTTTCGCGAGCCCGCGGTATTCGAGCAGCTTTCGCGGTAGCGGATGAATCGCGGCAAGCTTGGTCAGCACGTCGACGTCGGTCGAGACGCCACTCTTGGTTTTCTTGAGCCCCTTGGTTGGCAGCTTCAGATGGGCGAACAGCACGTCGCGCAACTGGATCGGCGAGTTGAGGTTAAACTCCTTGCCCGCCAGCTCGTAGCATTCGCGCTCGAGCCGATTCAATTGCTCGCTGAACTCCGCCGACATCGATTTGAGCGCGCCGGCGTCGATCCCGATTCCCACCGCTTCCATCTCCGCCAGCACCGACGCCAGCGGAAGCTCGATATCGCGGAACAAGGAACCGAGTTGATTTTCCTTAAGCCGCTCCTCCAGCACCTGTCGCAAGGTCTCGACCAATTGCGGTTCGGAACCGCCGCCTGCGCGTCCGCCCAGCGGCGCGAGATGCTCGTGATAGAGATCGTCGAGCGACGGCTCTGCCCGCCCCGGATTAACCAGGAATCCCGCGAGCATCGTGTCGAAATCGACTCCGCCCAGATCGACGCCCAGCGTTTTGAGCCGCGCAAGATGGGTCTTCAGGTCGTGGCAGGCCTTCGGCGGTTTCGACGCGCTCAGCAACTCCGCCACCGCGCCGATTTCCGATGCCGCGATCGCAAAGGTCCGCTCGTCGTTCTCGCCTTTTAGCTTGAGCACCTCGGCTCCATTGGCGTCCTGGCTCAGATTTAGAGCGATACGTGGGGCGGCGCGAAGGGTTTCCAACAGCGCGGGGATTTCCGCCCCGCCCACCGCTATCTCGGCGGCGGCCGCCTGCGGCAGCTTGACCTCGGAGGGCGCCAGCTCGCGAATCAGCGAGGTAAACTCCAGCTCCCGCATCAGCGCGGCGGCGGCTTTTTCGTCGATTCCCCGATAACCGAAGTCGGCCGGTCCTACCGCCAGCGGCACTTCGGTCGCGAGCTTGACCAGTTGCCTCGCCAGCACAACGTCCTGGCGATGCTCCTCGATCAGGCCGCGCAGTTTTTTCGCGCCGCGGATATCGCTTTGTTCCAGGCGATCCGGATGAGCCAGCAGCTCGTCGACGCTGCCAAACTTCGCGATCAAGGCCGAGGCGGTCTTCTCACCGACTCCCGGCACACCTTTTATATTGTCGATCGAGTCGCCCATCAGCGCCATCACGTCCACCACCGCCCGCGGCTCCACGCCGAAGCGCTCGCGCACCTCGCGCGCGCCGGTGCGCTTGTCGCGCATCGTGTCCCACAGCGTGATACTGGGGCTGACCAGTTGCATGAAGTCCTTGTCCGCCGTCACGATAACCACCGCGAATTTCTCGCGCGCCGCCTGCAGCGCCAAGGTCGCGATCACGTCGTCGGCCTCATAGCCGTCGATCGTGAGACTCTGGATCCGAAAGGCGTCGACCATGCGATGGATAAACGGGATTTGCGCGACCAGATCGCTTGGCGGCGAGACCCGAGTGGCCTTGTACGACTCGAACAGGTCCTTGCGAAAACCTTTCTTCGGCGAATCGAAAACCACCGCCACATGGCTCGGCCGAGCGTCTTTCAAAAGCTTCACCAGCATCCGCACGAAGCCGTAAACCGCATTGGTCGGAGTGCCGCGCGAGTTGTTTAACTGTGGCAGGGCGTAGAAAGCCCTGAAGATGTATCCGGAGCCGTCGACCAAGTAGAGTGTGGAGCGTGATTCAGCCATAAAAGAGCATTGACAAGCTAACAAAAGCTATTCTGATAGCGCCAGCAATCAAAGCTCGAATTGTGATTTATTGAGTGCTTATGTTGACTCTACCATAAATCCTGATTAACTAATTCGGTTGTTCGCGCGGCTTGAATTTCAACCATAGCGACGGCGTCCAAATCTACATCCGGATACGGCCGCGACACGTAGTCTAAGCAGGGGCAATGATCGAGGTAAAAAACCTGTCCAAAGTTTACGGCAATCTCTTGGCCGTGAACGATATCTCCTTCAAAGCCGAGCCCGGGCAAATTCTGGGTTTCCTTGGTCCCAATGGTGCGGGCAAAACCACCACCATGCGGATTATCACTGGATTCATGCCGGCTACTTCCGGAACCGTCCTGATCGACGGCCTCGACATCTTCTCCCAGTCGCTCGAAGCCCGCCGCCGGATCGGTTATCTGCCCGAGAACCCGCCACTCTATTCCGATATGCGGGTGCGCGGCTACCTGCGCTTCGTCGCCCGCTTGAAAGGGGTGGCACGCAGCGCGATAGACAATTCCTTGGAGCACGTAGCCAGCGTTTGCGGGCTCGAACAGGTGATCGATCGAATCTGCGGCCAGTTGTCCAAAGGCTATCGCCAGCGCGTTGGATTAGCCGCATCGCTGATTCATAATCCGCCCGTGATGGTGCTCGACGAGCCGACTATCGGACTTGATCCGCGCCAGATCCGGGAGATCCGCAGCCTGATTCGCAGCCTCTCCGCCGAACGCACCATTGTGCTCTCGACCCATATTTTACCCGAAGTCTCACAAATCTGTGACAAGGTCGTGATTATCAACGACGGACGCGTGGTGCTCGAAGAAAAGCTCGATCAGCTACCCGCCGGTTCATCACTCGAAGACGTCTTCCTGGCCGCGATAGCCAGGGAGCAGCATCCCGACGCAACCACCGAGGAGCTCGAATTGGAAGAGGTAGGGGCGGGGCGGACTTCGTTGGGGCCTCAATAGATGAGAAATACGCTCACGATCGCCGGCAAGGAGCTGCAGAGCTACTTCGTCCAGCCGGTCGCCTACGTCGTGATGACGGTCTTTCTGCTGCTCGGCGGATTCTTCTTCTTCAGTCTGGTCGGCCGCTTCCAGACCCTGCTGCAGGTCTACACCGCGATGCAGAATCCGGCGGCTGAGAAGATGAATCTTAATCAGTGGGTGATGGAGCCGCTGTTGCACAATCTCGCGATCGTGCTGGTGATCCTGATTCCCGCCGTCACGATGCGTAGCTTCGCTGAAGAGAAGCGCACCGGCACCTACGAGCTGCTGCTGACCTCGCCCGTTCGCACTTCGGAGATCGTGCTCGGCAAGTTCATCGGCTCTTCGGTATTCGTCCTGATCATGATCGTTCTCGCCGGAATCTTCCCGGTGATCATGGCCTTTTTCGGCAATCCCGAAAGCGGCGTGATGCTATCCGGATACATCGGCCTGGGAATTCTTTCTGTATGCTTCGTCGCGATCGGATCATTCACCAGCTCGCTCACCAGCAATCAGATTATCGCCGCGATTAGCTGCTTCGGCGCGCTGCT
>DATJOQ010000208.1:0-5950 GCA_035506935.1 Binataceae bacterium (SeqCode)
CTGAAGTAGTTGTAGAAAATGACCGCCACGATCGCGACCGCCAATCCCAGTGCGGTTGAAATCAGCGCCTCCGAGATACCAGCCGCGACGACCGAAAAACCGCCGGTGCCCATGATCGCCATCGACTGGAACGAGCTGAGAATACCGATGACGGTGCCGAACAGTCCGATGAACGGGGCCGACGCGCCCGCGGTTCCGAGCACCCAGATGTAGCGCTTGAGCTCGAGCGTCTCCTGGAAGCGGCGCTCCTCTTCGAGCTCGAGCAATTTGTCGCGGGTGAAGGCCGATTGCGCGGCCGTAATCAACGGATAAAAGATTCGCTGTGTCGCGTTGCGGCGAGGCTCGGTTTCCTTCAGGGCCTCGTCGAATTTGCCTTGGCGCAGTGGAGGAACCAGCTTGTCCGCGGTCTTGGCCGCGCGCGAGGCGACCCCCGAGAGCGACCACATGCGCTCGAAAATTACCGCCAGGCTGGCGACCGATATAAAGAGCAAGGGGTAGGTCGCATAGTACCCCTGCTGAATCATCGCGAAGATTCCGAAATTCTGTGGCATCTACGAACCTCTCGTGTCTTGCTCGCGTCTTGAAGCGCCGCTTTCCTGTTTAAGCGAACACTTAATTAGAACATAATCGCACTTTATGCACCCACGGTAAATCCCCGCGACTTAGTAACCGGCCAGTCGCCCGGCGCGCCTCTCGCCCCGGGCAAAGCCGGAAATCCAGGGGTACAGAAGAAGCGATGGATGTTCACATCCAAGATATGGCGAACCACGCGTGCATCCGAGTATGCAAAGAGGCTTTCCTGAGTCAAGTTGATCTTATGTCGCGCGGACCTATCGCTAATTCTCACGGGCCTCGTCAGTAGTTCTGGAGCGCGCCATCCAGGTTACTGCCTTGACTTGTCGTTTGCTCATCGTCTATCCAGAAAACAGCGGTGCGGTCGCGACTGGTTCCCGACAATCACGCACTCTATGGCAGGCGCAGGAGCTGGAGGTCCTAGATTCTGCGGCCACTTAGCAAACAGTTGAGCTAAACGAACAAGAGAGGATGAATTAATGGCACTGCTCGAAGGCAAGGTTGCCGTGATCACCGGGGCCGGGCGCGGCGTCGGTCGCGAAGAAGCATTACTGATGGCTAAACATGGAGCCAAGGTCGTGGTTAACGACCTCGGCGGTCATTTCGACGGCACCGGCCAGTCGCGCAGCCCGGCCGAGGAAGTGGTGCGCGAGATTCGCGCTGCCGGCGGCGAGGCGGTGGCCAACTTCGAGAGCGTCAGCGATTTCAAATCCGCCAAGCGCATCATCGATTGCGCGATCGACAACTTCCGCAAGCTCAACATCGTCGTGAACAACGCAGGCATCCTGCGCGATCGTATGATCTTCAACATGAACGAGGACGATTGGGACGCGGTGATCGCGGTCCATCTGAAGGGCACCTTCAACCTCGCGCGCCATGCCTGCGCCTATTGGCGCGAGCAGCACAAAGCCGGCAACATCCTGAACGGCCGCCTGATCAACACCAGCTCGGATTCGGGTCTGCTGGGCAATGCCGGACAGTCCAATTACGGCGCCGCGAAAGCCGCGGTCGCGGCGATGGCGGTAATCATCGATCGCGAGATGGAGAAATACGGTGTAACCGCCAATGCGATCGCGCCGGTTGCGCGCACCCGCATGACGGTCGAGGCGACTCCCGCCACTGCCGCGACGATGGGCAAGGCCACCAGTGCGGGAGAATTCGATCGCTACAGCCCGGCCAACGTCGCGCCGCTGGTCGCTTGGCTCGCCAGCGACGACGCCAAGGACTGTCACGGCGAGGTCTTTCGTTCGGGCCTTGGCGGCGTATGGCTGATGAAGGGTTGGCACTCGGTGGGCAAAGTCAGCAAGGCTGGACTGTGGGATCCCGCGGAGCTCGGCGCGCAAGTCAAGGAAGAGTTGGCCAAGGGCGCCAGCAAGAAGGAAAGCATCGCGCAGTCCGTGGTGGGAATTTAGCGCCGGGTGACGCACGCTCTTTCGGAAAGATCTCCGCGCCGCGTTCTGTTCATCTGCGCCGCTAACACTGCGCGCAGCGTGATGGCCGAGCATCTGCTGCGTCGCGAACTGATCAAACGCGGCATCGACGCACACGTGATCGTGCGCTCGGCGGGAATCGCTGCCTACGCGCGTGACGGCGCGCTGATCTCGCTCGACACGCGTCTGGTGCTGCGCGACGAAGGTATCGATATCGGCGAAGAGGCAACTTCCACCGACCTGAAACGCCATCCCGAGCTGCTTGAAGCCGCGGACTTCGTCATCGCGATGACCGAGCAGCAAGCGCTCGACCTGAAGCTCAAATTCCCCGCGGCCGCCGAAAGCGTGGTGCATACGCTGCGCGGCTTTGCCGGCGAAAGCGGCGACATCGAGGATCCGTTCGATAAAGGCGATCAGGTTTTTGCCGCCTGCCGCGATCAGATTTCGGAGCTCATCCCGCGCATCGCCGACCGCCTGCTCGCGTCGCTGAAATAATCCCATGGGATTCACCAACCCATCGGATGACGAGATTCGCCGCATCCTGAGCAATCCCGCAACCGTCGCGGTGGTCGGATGTTCGGATCGGCCCGAGCGCGACAGCCTGCGTATCGCGCAACTGCTCAAGCGCAAGGGCTTCAAAGTGATTCCGGTGAATCCAACGCTCGCGCCCGACGCTCTGCTCGAAGCGCTGGGCGAGCGATGCCACCCCAATCTGGCTTCGATTCCCGAATCAGTCGATATGGTCGACGTGTTCCGCCGTTCCGAGTACCTGCCGCAAATCGCTAAAGACGCGATCGCCAAGCGCGCGCGGATTTTGTGGTGCCAATTGGGCGTGATCGATCTCGACGCCGCCGCACTGGCGCAGGGCGCGGGTTTGACAGTGGTGATGGACCGTTGTCCCGCGATAGAATATCGGCGTCTGTTCTAGTTCGAAGCCGCAGGGACATCATGAAGTCGCGCAAATGGACCACGATCGAAAGCAGTCGGGTCTACTCGACACGCATCTTCGACTTGATGCGCCACCATCGCGAGCATCCGCATCGCGGCAAGCATCATTTCTTCGTGCTGTCGGCGCCGAACTGGGTGAACATCATTCCGCTCACGCCGTCGCAGGAAGTCGTGATGGTGCATCAGTTCCGCCACGGCATCGAGGATTCAACTCTGGAAGTTCCCGGCGGGATGGTTGACCCGGGCGAGGAACCAATAGTCGCGGCGCGGCGCGAGATGATCGAAGAAAGCGGCTTCGACTCGGATGATATCGTCGAGATCGGCAAGGTTCATCCCAATCCCGCGATACAGGGTAACTACTGTTTTTCCTTCGTCGCTCGTAACGTTCGCTTGATCGGCAAACCGGATCAAAGCGACGGCGCCGAAGAGACCGAGGTGGTGACCGTCCCCCTGGCGGATATCCGCAAGATGATCGCGACAGGCGAAATTACTCACGCGCTGACCATCACCGGTTTTTCGTTCCTGCAGTTCTACAACTCTGCGCTGTTCTGATTGGGGCCGCCCCATCGGCGGCGGCAGATCCAGTAAGCCGGCCAGGTCGTGAGCGCAAGCGCCACCGCGACCAGAAAATCAGTTCGGCTCTCGTCATGAGCGAGCATCAGGCCGAAGGTTGCGATCCACGTCAGCAACGGCAGCAGCACGATTAGGTAGAGCATCCATCGGCCGCCTCCGATGGTGAACAGCCCGCGGCGTATCGGACGCAAACGTCGGAGCCTGAGCAGCGCCGTCATCTCGAGCGCCAACGCCGTCATGTAGAAGAACACGTCGAGCACGATCAGAGCCGTAAAGCCGAGCGGAATCAGAACGGTGAACACCACGCAGCAAACGACGATCGCCTTCCACGGCGTAGCGCCGTGCGGCCATAGATCGGCCAGGGGCGCCGGAAGGTAGTGGTCGCGCGCCAGCACGAACGGCAGCCGCGAGATCCACAGCATCCCGGCTTCGAAGACCGCGAACGAGCTGATCATCCCGCCGAGCGCCAGCGCCTCGCCGAGATAGGACCCGCCGATTTCCCGGCCGGCGTCGGAAAACGAACCCGTGGTCCAATTCGCGACGTCGCGCGCCCCGGACAGTGCTATCGCCAGTGGAATCAAATAGCTCAGCGCGACCAGCGGCAGCACGATTGCGATCGCGCGGATATAGTTGCGTCCGGGATCTTTTATCTCCCGCGCGACCACGCTCAGGTTCTCCCATCCGCTGAAATTCCAGATCACGACCGTCAGCCCTCCACCAAGCGCAGCGAGTAAGTCGCCGCCGCTGGTCGATGAAGGAGGGAGCTGCCAGTGGAACAATCTTGGAAAGCCGAGCGCCACCAGCACGACGAACGGCGCGACCAGCACGACCGTCAGGATGATCGACGCGACTCCGACCGGCCGCACGCCGAGGGCGTTTAGCAAACCCGCCGTCCACACCACCGCGATCCCGAGCACGATACGCGCCTGCATGGTCAGCGGCAGCACGAAGGACAAGTAGGCCGAGAACATCACCGGGTAAATCGCCATGTCGACGGCGCTGTACAAAATCGTCAAATAAGCCTCGGCGAATCCCGCAAACGGGCCCAGCGCCTCCCTGACCCAGACGTAGAAGCCGCCCTCGACCGGCATCAGCGCGGTCAACTCCGCCGCCATCAACGCGGTCGGCAGGCTGAGCGAGAGCGGCACGATCAGACAAAGCAGCAAGCTCATCCGGGCTCCCGCCAGGCGCACGGTGTCTTCCACCCCGTATGGCCCGCCGCAAACCGTGAGGTACATCAATACCGCCAGCGCCGATAAGCCGAGCTGGCGGCTACCGATCTCGTTGCGACGCGGGGAACCCTGCGCATGCGCGGACATCGAACCCGGCGGTCTGGCTACTGAGGCTTCTTCGGGCACAGGTTCACCTTATACGTGACTGCCGGGCGAGGCTCTACGCGCGGTCGAGCGGCCTGCCTCGAACGCACTGCGAGGCTCATCCTTTGCGAGCGGAATGCTATGCTTGGTATCTCGTAACCGGCGGACCGACGATGGCGTCTCTCTATTAGGTCGCCTTTTTAAGGGCTTACGTTGACCGATCGTGAGGGCTGTGTTAACTCTCAACAGTTGGACCTTTGTCCTGTTTTTCCCATATGAGATTGCGCGTTAAATGCACGCTCGTGGTCGTGGGCGCGTTGCTGATGCTGTCGGCGTGCGCAACACATCAACAAACCAGCGCTAAGCCGGGCCAGGCCGCGGCGCAGCCGCAGGAACTTCCCTTTGGCGGGATAAAACCGGTCACGCCGCCGCCTGAAGCGCAAGCGATGGCCGACTTCCTCAAGGCGCAACTGGCGTCCGACGACGGCGATCACGCCGAAGCGCTGCGTGCCTACGAAGCAACGGTCAAGGCCGATCCGAACAACGCCGAGCTTCGCGTCAAGCTGGCGACGTTGTACGTCAGGCAGAGCCGGCTCAAGGACGCGCTAGTTCAGGTTAACCAGGCGATCGTGCTCGACCCCACCTTGGTCGACGCGCGGCTGCTCGCCGCCGGAATCAGTTCTGCCACGGGTGACAACGCCACCGCCGAAAAGCAGTACCAGGAAGTCCTGAAGCTGGATCCCAAGAACCAGGAAGCCTACCTCTACCTGGGCACGCTCTACGCGAAGCATGGGCAATACGACGAAGCGCTGAAAACCTTTCAGCGTCTGATCGACCTCGATCCGCACTCTTTCCTCGGCTACTACTACGCCGGCCGCGTGATGGCCGCGGCCAAGAAATACAAGCAGGCCGAGCACTACTACAACCAGGCGCTCAGACTTAATCCTCAGTCGGAGCTGGCCCTGCTCGACATGGCGATGCTGCGCGAGCTGGAGGGTGACCCCAAGGACGCTATCGTCTATTACCAGCGCATACTGACAGAGAATCCGAACAACGACATGGTGCGCAAGCGCCTGGCTGAACTGTACGTGGGCCAGAAGAACTTCGACC
>DATJOQ010000209.1:0-4413 GCA_035506935.1 Binataceae bacterium (SeqCode)
TCCAAAACCCGCGAGTCAAAAGCGAGGGCGTTCATTGCCGCGCGCACCCCGAGCGCCCGAAAATGCTGGACCATGTTGGGAAGGGACGAGACCACGAGGTCATACCGCGTGAAGTCCTCGCCGACCGGGAGCGCCGAGGCAATCTGGCCCACAACTTTCGTCGTCTGCGGCACAATCCGGCCGAGACGCGACGAACGTACGTAGCTCATCTCCTGATTGAGAATCAGATCGGGTTTCATGGATTCGATTTGCGCCGCAAGAATTCGTTCTTCGTCTTTTTGCAGCTGGCGCGGCAGGAATCGCCGGGCGACGGGTAGAAATCTTCGACGTGCGCTGCCGATCGCCACGGATAGGGGTGAATCGGGGGCGCGCCGGCCGGGCGGCGCCGCGGGCGCGGAGCCGCCCAGCGTCCTCAGTCCGTTCTCGCGAGCCCAGGCCGATTGCAGCCACGTGTTGTTGACATGAATCTCGCATGCCTCGTGACCCGCGGCGGTGAATCCGTGCGAGTAGAAATCCGCCACGCCGAAGAGAGTGGCGTTGCGGGCCGCGAGCTGCCGCGAGTAGGTCGCAGCGCACAATTCGGGCCTCGACCCGTACATATCGAGAAGGAACCGGGGATAGTCCCGGTTCAGGATCAGAATCCTCATCAAGTCGCGGAGGTGTCGCGTCGCATGGCGGCCAGGTGCGCGTATTCCGCGTAGTCCCGCACGTAGTCGGCTGCGTCGTACACGTCCGAGGTCAGCACCAGACAGATCGATCCTGCGGAAAAGCCGTCGATATCGAGCCATGTCAAGGGCGGCACGTACAGGGCGGTCCGCGGGGAATCCAGCACAACTTGCAAGCGGCGGGCGCTATCGTCGATCTTCACGAGACAGCTGCCCGACAGCAAGATGAGGCATTGATGCTGCGTACGGTGCGCGTGTCCGGCGCGCGTGGCCCCCTCGGGCACATCGTAGATGAAGAAGATGCGCTTGACGGGAAACGGTATATGATCGCCTTGCTGGGCGAATACCAGGTTTCCGCGCTTGTCGCTGCGCAGCGGCAATTCGATCAATCTGTAGCTCATCATCGCGTCAAAGGTCCGACTCGGGCGCGCGAACTTCCAAGCACCGCAAGACTCCGCGCTTCACATTCTCCACCATGTTCTCGATTGTATAGTGGTCCGCGGCGGCCTGCGCCCCTCGTTTCATTTTGCGCAGCAGCTCCGGATCCCGCAAAGTCCGGCTGACTGCCGTCGCAAACGCACCGCTGTCGCCCTCAATCCGAAGGCCATTCTCTCCGTCGATGAGGTAAGCGATCTCTGGGCTGTGCTTGGCATCCGCCGTGGTGATGATCGGCAGGCCGGCGGCAAAGCTGTCCAGGATTCCAAGCCCGACGAGGCCGGGATTCAAGACCAAGTCCGCCATACGGAAATATACCGCTCTGGCACGGCCAAAGACCGGTCCGACGTGAATGATGTACTCGCACGATTCGCTCGCCCGTCGAACCAGGTCTGTGTCCGGGCCTGCGCCGACGATGATCAGGCGAAATCCGGGAACCTCGTCGGCAATCCGCGCCGCCGCGCTCAGCAGATAGTCGATGCGCTTCTCCCGATAGAGCGAACCGCAATACAAGCAGGTCGGGGCACCGCTCGGTATCCGCAGTGCCGCTCTCGTCGATGCCAGTTCCTCAGCGCTCACCGATCGCAGCGAGTCGCGAAATCCACGAGTGTCGATTGCATTCTCCACCGCTGTGATCTTGGCTGGAGCGACGCCGATGGACTCCAGGTAGCGCTTCGTTTCGTGGGTATGGGCGAACCACCAGTCGCTTGCATTCGCGAGCCTGCGTTTGACGCGCTCGGCAAAGGACCGCGGGTTGCCCTGGTGGTTCCAACCATGCCCCCAGAACGCGATGCGCTTCAGGTGCAGCGCGGACAGCAACAGCAGGGGGTAGTTGAGCAGATAGCCCGTCGCTTGCACGATGATGATGAGGTCGGCGGTCAAGATATCGCGCGGTCTCGGGATCTGCAGCAGCAGCCTGTCGTGCAGGAAAAACAGGCGCGGAACTCTGCGTCCGAGCGGCGGCTGCAAGTCGATGTTGTCGCCCTTGGCGGCCTCCACGGCGCTCGGCGTGCTGTAGATGACGGTGAGCTCGACGTCATGGGACGCCAAGACCGCCCGCAGCATCGGATAGAACTCCTTCCGATACTGCTTCACGTTGGCAAGCATCACGACGACACGAAGGGATCGCTTTTGCGGGTTCTGACTCACTTGATCGAATTCATGCTGCCGACTTCGTATATGAAATGAGCGAACGACGTGCTCAATTCATAGCCCGTAGGTTCACGCTCTCCGCTATAGTTTCATCGACTTTTGGTCAAAAGGCCAGGGCCGGGAGGTCGCGACAAGTGTCCAGGCACGGACAATAGAGGAGCGATGGCGTGGATTTTGAGAGTTGGAGTTATCAGCGTCATAGCAACGAGGAGCGGGAGCAGACTGGATTGCCCTCATGCTACGCGGCGCCCGACAGCATCGACGCGTGGCGGCACCGGCGAATGCTGAACACGCTGCTCATCCTCCTGGAAACATATCCAAAGGCGTCCTGGCTGACCCTCGGTGACGGTTACTATGGGAGCGAGGCCCATTTCCTGAAACGCAACGGTGCTGACGCGACGGCGAGCAGCATCACCGATGCAACCCTGCGCTGCGCGCATGAGCGCGGCTACATTGACAAGTACCGTACCGAGAACGCGGAAGCGCTCACGGTCGAGGACGGCTCCTTCAACCTCGTCATGTGCAAGGAAAGCTATCACCACTTTCCGCGCCCCGCGATTGCATTTTACGAGATGTGGCGGGTGGCGACCACGGCCCTGGTCTTGATAGAGCCCATCGAGGACCGCAGGCGGCTTCTCGATTCGTTCAAATATCTGGTGAAGAAGCTGTTGCGCGGAGATCCCACCGACCAATTCGAGGTCAGCGGCAATTTCCTGTTCCGGGTCAGCATTCGCGAGATCGAGAAGATGGCGACGGCATTGAACGGCGCCTGCGTGGCGGTGAAAAAGTACAACGATTTCTATTATGCGAAAGCTTCCGCCGACCGGTACGGCTCGGCAACGATCGGCAACTTCATCACGAGGTTCGGGCTGTTCGTCCAGGATGCATTGTGCCGCTTGAGATTGCTGAACTTCGGGCTGGCGACGGTGCTGATATTCAAGCGCGAGATTGACGCGGCGCTGAGCAGGAATCTGCGCCAGCGAGGGTTTACTGTGACGGAGTTGCCGAAGAACCCTTATCTGCCTTGACGGATCGCAGCGAGGCCGAGGACGGCCGTACAATTGCATACAAATCTCGTACATATTCGCGACAAATCAAATCGCTGTGTGCGATTCTAAGCTAATTTATTTCTTGGCGCTGATACCGTCGGCCGCGCTTCTCTTCGCCGGCCGCTCGGTGCTCCAACTGGGCACGCGTTGGGCCCGCACCATCGACAAGCACCCCAGTTAGGAGGTCAGGCTTTCGCTTCGCCGCTCAGACGACTCGAATACCATGCCATTGCTTCGGACAGTCCGTCACCGATCACATGCGTGGGCTCATATCCCAACAAACGCTTAGCCTTGCCGATATCCGCCAGTGAATGTCGAACGTCTCCGCCCCGGAAATCGCGATAGATTGGGGCAAATCCAGCCAAATGCGCGAAGCGTGGAGCGAGCAAGGCACGCAGACGCTCGAACAGCTCATTGAGCGAGGTTCGCTCTCCGACGGCAACGTTGTACACCTGATTCACGGCGGCAAGATCGGGCGTGGTCGCCGCCAGCAGGTTGGCCTGCACGGCGTTCGCGACGTGACAGAAGTCCCTGCTGGTCTCGCCGTCGCCGTTGATGTAGACGGGCTCGTTATGAATCATCGCGGCGATCCACCTGGGGATCACGGCCGCGTAGGCCCCATTGGGATCCTGGCGGGCGCCGAAGATGTTGAAATAGCGCAGGCCGATCGAGGGGAAACCGTATGTGCTCGAAAACACATCGGCATAGAGCTCGTTGGCAAGCTTGGTCACCGCATAAGGCGATAACGGCTTGCCAATCAGGGATTCGACCTTGGGCAGCCCCGGATGATCGCCATAGGTGGACGAAGAGGTGGCATAGACGAAGCGTTTTACGCCGGCGACCCGCGCGGCCATCAGCATCTCGAGGAAGCCGCCGACGTTGACCGAATTCGCCGTGATCGGATCTTCGATCGAGCGCGGAACGCTTCCGAGCGCCGCCTGATGCAGGACAATATCCACGCCGTCGCAGGCTCGCCGGCAGGCGCCGCGATCGCGAATATCGCCTTCGACAAAGCGAAAGCGGCGCCACCGATCGGCTGTCACGCCGCGCTCCACCTCTTGCAGATTCGCGCGGTGCCCCGTGGCGAAATTATCCAGCCCGACCACGTGCTG
>DATJOQ010000210.1:0-8938 GCA_035506935.1 Binataceae bacterium (SeqCode)
TGGCTCTATCTGATCTGGATGCCGATGCCGGGCGGAATGATGATGATGAACGGCGTGCAGATGGCCATGCCGATGCCGTATCAGGGCACCGCGCAGGAAGTCTGGCTGACATTCGTGATGTGGGTGGTGATGATGGTGGCGATGATGGTTCCGAGCGTCGCGCCGATGGTGTTGATGTTCGCGCGGCTTCGTCGCGGTAGCGGCGAATCGGCTTCGCTCGACGCATCGCTGTTCGCGTTCGGCTATCTGATCGTCTGGAGCCTGTTCAGCGCGATCGCCACTGCCGGCCAACTGGGCCTGCAGCGAGCCGCGATCATCAGCGACTCTTTGCGCTTCACGCCGCTGCTCGGCGGCATCGTGCTGATTGCGACCGGCATTTATCAACTGACGCCGCTCAAGGACGCCTGTCTGTCCAAGTGCAGATCGCCGATCTCGTTCTTCATGACCTGCTGGCACCAGGGTCACCTGGGCGCGCTCCGGATGGGGCTCAATCACGGCACCTTCTGCGTCGCATGCTGCTGGCTGCTGATGGCGCTGATGTTCGTCGCGGGCGCGATGAACCTGCTGTGGGTCGCCGCGATCGCCGCATTCGTTCTGATCGAGAAAGTGGCGCCTTATGGAGGCAAGATCGCCTCGGCCAGCGGTATCGCGATGATCGCCGCCGGCATCTGGATGGCAATCTAAAGTTTCAGGACCCTGGATCGCAGAGCGCCGACAGCACGCAGTGCTCGCCGCTCAGATCCGGCAGGCGAAGTCGCATCAGCCGCTTCTCGCGCGCAAGCCGGCGCAACGCACCTTCGATCCATTGCGGAGCGATGCCCAGCAATCGCGCCATCGCGCGCTCGTGACCGAACGCGCTGATTTCTAGATGACGGCGCACGATCAGGTACGCGGCTTCAGCGCGATCGAGCTTGCGCGCAGCGCGGATTGCGTCGCTCCATCGATGCTCCAGCGTGTCCCAGACGTAGGTGAACGGTTCGTACCGTTCCTCGACCTTGAGCGCGAGGAATTTTTCCTGCAGCTCCTTCATCGCGCGATCGAACTCGGGACGTTTGCTGGCAGCGGCGCAGCCGCTCGCGAGCTTCAGCGCGCGCGTTTCGCACGGACCGCGGCGACTGAGCGTATCCATCACGAGCCTGGCGCAGTGGCTGAGCGCGCCCCGCTGATACATCGTACGATAGCCGCCCGGCTCCAACCGCAGCCGCAGAAAGGCGGGGAACAAATCGAGCGCGATGAAGCTCGGGCGTCCGCCCAGTGCCTTGCCGTAGTAGACGTTTTTGCCCGCAGGCAGAATGTTCTTCAGATTCCAGGTCATCCCGATCGCGTAATCGTGCTGGATGTGCTCCGGCAAGACCGGCTCGCGCTCACCCGCGATAGCCTCGCGCAGGCACGGCAATCCGAGCCCGGGCGTGAAGGCGGTGCAGAAACCGACGTCGTTGATGAAACGCAGCGCGGATTTTTCACCCGCGATGCGGCGGTTCGGCACGCGGCGAAAATGAAAATCGCGATGGCTTTCGAGACGTTCGATCGGAGCCTGCGGCGTTGCGATCGAATCGGCGCTCAGGCCTCGGCTCGCTCGACGCATCGGTGGAAGATCTCGCGGTATTTGGTCACACAGCCAAGCTGCTTGATGATTCCTTCGAGCCCGACCAGCGCGCGCATCAGGAACACGCTGTGCGCGGGAGATTTATACAGCTTGTGCGCGAGCGTGATCTCGCCCACCTCTCTGGCCTTGGCCAGCGAGTCGTACTCGGACGGGTCGTAAGCGCGCTCGGTCATGATCGGCTCGAACAGGATACGCAGTATCTGAACCATCGGCGCCCGATCCTGGCGCGAATCGAGATAGCCCAGCGCCACCATCGCCTCGCCCATCGCGCGAGCGTCGTCGTCGAGCAGCGCACGCGCGAGCTTCACATGGGCGCGGCGCAGCGGTTCGGGGAAGCGGCGAATCGAGCCGAAGTCCAGGATACCGAGGCGCGGATGATAGCTTACGACGTAATTGCCGGGATGCGGGTCGGTGTGCACCACGCCGAATTCGAGAATCTGCCGCCACACCAGCGCGTAGTATTTGCGCGCCACCCAATCCTTGAGCGCGCGATCGACTCCGGGCGCGAGCACGTCGGCCAGCGCATAGCCATCGAGGTAGGTCATGGTCAAAACCCGCCTCGAGCTCAGCTCGGGGATCACGCGCGGAATCATCGTTTCGCTATCGTCCGCCAGCAGGCGCGCGAAAGTCGCGATATTACGCGCCTCGTTCACGTAATCCAGCTCCTCTTTGAGCCGCTCAGCGAGCTCATCATAGATGGAGCGCGTCTCGATTTTCTGCCGCATCACGTCGTGCGCGATCGCGCGAAAAGTCTGCAGCAGCAATTTCAGATTGCGCAGATCCTGATCGACGGTTTCTTCGACCCCCGGATACTGGATCTTGACTGCGACTTCCTCGCCCGAGCGCAGCCGCGCGCGATGCACCTGCCCAAGCGAGGCGGCGGCGAAGGCGCGCTGCTCGAAGCTCGCGAAAAGCTGTTCGGGTTTCTTTCCCAGTTCGCGCCGCAACTGTTCCGCGATCATCTTGTAGTCCATCGGCGGCACGCTGGATTGCGTGAGCTTGAGGACGTCGAGCGCTTGGTCGGGCAGGATGTCGCGGCGCATCGACAGCATCTGGATCAACTTCATGAACGCGCCGCGCAGTTCCTTGGAACTCTCGACGATGCGCCGCGCGTTGCGGATATGAACGTCGAGCAGCTCGCGCTGGCCGGCGTCGTCGGAGAGGAATTGCTTGCGCAGCGTGGTCCACAGGTAGCTCGATCCCACCTGCGAGGCGAGGCCGCCGATCCGAATCGCTCGTCGCGCGCGCCCGCTGGTAAGTTTCTTGCGCTCAACCATCGTGGTCACGCTCGCGGCAATCCGATGCGATTCATCAATGTCGCGGCGAGTGCCGCACCGAAACCATTGTCGATATTCACCACTGTGACGCCGCTGGCGCAGGCGTTTAGCATCCCGAGCAGCGCCGCCACTCCGCCGAAAGCGGCGCCGTAACCAACGCTGGTCGGAACCGCGATCACCGGCTTATCGAGCAGGCCGGCCACCACCGACGGCAGCGCTCCCTCCATTCCTGCGACCACGATCAGCACGGAAGCCTGAGTGAAGTCATCGAGCCCCGCGCGCAGCCGATGGAGCCCCGCAACGCCGACGTCGTAGAGCCGCGTGACCCGATTACCGAATAGCTCGGCGCACAGCGCCGCCTCTTCGGCCACCGCGATATCCGAGGTACCCGCGCTGATCACCATCACCGGGCCATGGCCGCGCGGCTTCGCGACCTTCTTGACGATACTTCCGAGCTGCGCCTCAGGCCGGTAATCGAACGCGCGGAGCTTGCGCTTGACGAAGCGCGCTTTCTCCGCCGAGATCCGGGTCACGATCAGATTCTGCCCGGCCTTCACCACGCGCGCACCGATCGCGGCGATTTGCTCGGCGCTCTTATGTTCGCCGAGCACCACTTCGGGCACTCCACGCCTCAAGCTGCGATGCAGGTCGAGCTTGGCGAAGCCGATATCGTCGAACGGCAAGTGGCGCAGACGTGTCATCGCGGACGGAACGTCGAGCCGGCCCGCCGCGATCTGATCAAGGATTGCGCGGATTTGCTCTTCGGTCATCGGCGCCGCGCTAGCTCGGGACGCAATGGCCGGGAGAGATTCAGCACCAGCTCGCGCACCGCGCGCGCGTCGCTACGAACCACGCTGATACTCACGTCATCCACGTTCAGTTGCTCGCCGGATTTTGGAATATGTCCGAAGCGCTCGACCACCAGGCCCGCGATGGTAGCATAATCGTCGCTTTCCGGAAGCCGCAGCCCGAAACGTTCGTTTAGATCCGCCACCGGCATGCGTCCAGCCACCACCATCGTACGCGGAGTGACCACTCGCGCCAGTTCTTCAGCGACGTCGTACTCGTCTTCAATCTCCCCGACGACTTGTTCGAGCAAATCCTCGACCGTGATAATGCCCGACGCCCCGCCGTATTCGTCGACCACCACTGCGAGGCTCTCCCCCGTCCGCTGCATCGCGATCAGGATCTGGTCCACCGCGGTAGCCTCGGCGAAGTAGCTCACCGGGCGCATCAGCTCATGCACCGGCCGGCTCAGATCGGGCGCCTCCAGCAGATCGAAGACGTGCACCACTCCGACGATATTAAAGATACGCTGATCGAACACCGGCAGGCGGCTGTAGCCCTCGCGCCGCACGGTTTCGACCACGCCGGCAAGGGTCATGTCTTGCGGCACCGCCTCGACCCCTACCAGCGGAACCATCACCTTGCGCGCCTCTGAATGGGTAAAGCGAAAGATTCGGCTGATCATCTGACGCTCGGCGGGCAGGATTGCGTCGGAAACCGGCGCAGCGCCCTCGCGGCGCACGAGCAGCGTGAGATCTTCCCTGGTCAAAAACACGCTGGCAGCGCCGGGCGAAACTCCCACCAGGCGGCGCAATCCGCGGCTCAACAAGGTCTCGACCGCAATCAATGGCGCAAGCGCGATCGAGATCAGATTCAGCGGACGCGCGGCCAGGCGCGCAAAGCCCAGCGGATATCTCAGCGCGAGCAGCTTCGGTATCGACTCAGCCAGTACGAGCGTGGTCGGAGCCAGGATGAACGGCGCCAGAAAATCATGGCCGCCGCCAAAGCTGTGCAAAAAGGTGGTCAGCAGCGCCGAGCCGCACGCGGTCGCGAGCGTGGTGCTGGTGAGAATCGCGGCCAACAGGCGATCGCGCCGGGCCAGTAATCCCGCTAGCAGGCGCGCTTTTTCTGCTCCGCGCACCGACTCCGCGCGCACCTTGATCTCGTCAGCGGAAATCACCGCGATCTCGCTGGCCGAGAAGAACGCCTGGATCGCGATACACGCGGCCAGCGCGATCAGCAGCGGTACTAGGCCCATGGCTTGAGCCTCACCAGCTCGACGCTCGCACCGCGCACCTTTTCGATTGACGCGTCGAAATCGCCGAGCCGAAGATGTTCACCCGAGCGCGGCACGCGGCCGAGCCGGCGCAGGATCCATCGGCTGAGCGTCGGTTCGCCGTCCAGAACGGGAAGCCGCTCGCCGCCCAGCGCGTTGCGCAGCTTGCCGAACTCGATCGCGCCCGCGGCGAGCCAACTGCCGTCGGATTCGTGCGTCAGCTCCGGAGTTTCGAGATCGAATTCGTCGCTGATTTCGCCGAACAGCTCTTCGAGCATGTCTTCCAGCGACAGCAGGCCGAGCAATACGCCGTACTCGTCGACCACGATCGCGAGCTGGCGCCGCTCGCGCCGCATATCTTCGAACAGCTCCGCCAGCGGCCGGCTCGGCGGCACGAAAAACGGCGGACGAATCAGTCGCTCCAGCCGCGGCAGTGCGGGTTCAAGCAGGCGCGCTGCCAGGTCCTTGACGTGCAATACGCCGACGATATTGCCGGGATCGTTGCGGTAAACGGGCACACGTGAGAAGTGGCCGTGCGCCACCTCAGCCGCCAGGTGCTCGGGCGGAATCGCGATATCGAGGCTGAAAATCTTGTCGCGTGGCGTCATCACTTCGGACACGCGGCGATTGGCAAACTCGAACACCCGGTCGATCAGCGCGCGCTCCTCCGGCTCAACCTCGCCGTGACTCTCGCTCACTCGTAGCAGCGCGCGAAATTCACTTTCTGAAAGCGGATCCGGACGCGGCGCCTCCTCGAAGGGAGTGAACCAGCTCACGATCGGATGGATCACCGTGGTCAACGCCGCCAACGGTCGCGCGGTCACCCGTACCACGCCGTCGGGCCATCCCAGGGCAAAAGTCTTGGGTATGATTTCGGCGACCAGCAGGATCACCACGAACATCAGCGGAACCGAAACGTAGGCGCCCAGCGGCCGCCCGAGAAGATAGAGCAGAAACGACGTCGCGAGGCATTCGGCAAATATATTGGCGGTCTCGTTGAGCCCGATAATCACCAGCAGCGATTCAAGCGGTCCAGCCATCAGGCGCTCGATCGCCGCGCGCACCGATCCCTGCAACCGGCTGCGCGCACTCTCCATCCGCACCAGCGAGAACAGCGCGGTCTCGGACGCCGCCAGCAGTCCCGCCAGCATCAGCAGGAATCCAACCGCGATCGGAAGCAGCGCCATATTACCCGGCGCGCCCGTTGCGCGCGCGCAAGTGGTTCCATCCCCCCGATGGAGCGAACGCACGCATGATGCCGTCGCGATCGCGCAACATCAGGCCGTGCTTTTTCCGGAGGATCCTTCCAATACGATGCACCGCGACACCGAGGTAACGCGCGAGCTTGGCCTCGGAATAGCCAGGTCTCAGGCAGAACAGCAGCTCGTAATCTTCACCGCCGTTGAGTGCGAGTTCGGGATCGTCGTTCAAAACCGCGCGATACGCGGGCGAGAGCGGAATCGCGCGCGCGTCGAGCTCTGCGCCAACTTCGCTCCGCTCGAGGATATGACCAAGATCCTGGCAGAGTCCGTCGCTGATATCGATCGCGGCCGGCGCCGGGCGCAGCCGCGCTAGCTTGCGGCCGGCAGCGAGGCGCGCGGTCGGCTGGAGATATCGATCGATCAGAAATTTCCGCGCGCTTCCTCGCGCCGCAAGCTTCCCGTAAAGAATTCGCACACCCGCGGCCGCGTCGCCCTCGGTGCCGGTCACGAAAATCTCGTCATCCGGCCGCGCGCGATCGCGTCCAAGTACCGCGCTGCCGACATCGCCCAGCAACGCGATCGTAATAGTGAGCTGCTCGGCGCTCGTGATATTGCCGCCGACCACGTCGACTCCGGCCTCGACCGCGCCACGGTTAAGGCCCGCATAGAGAAGGTCGAAAAATCGCGCGCTCAAACCGGCTCGGATCGCGAGATTGATCACACAAACGGTGGGCATCCCGCCCATCGCCGCGATATCGCTCAAGTTCACCGTCAGCGCGCGATACCCGAGCTGTTGCGGCGTACCCCAGCCAACCTTGAAGTGCACGTTTTCGACCATCGAGTCGATCGTTAGGAGCTGCGCGCCACGAGGCCGCTTGATCACCGCGCAATCGTCGCCGGGCCCCATGAGCGTGCGCTTGCTCAAGGGCAAGCCCTTGCTCAGCCGCGCAATTAGTTCGAATTCTCCGGGTGGCGGCTTCACGGCGAGCGTCGAAGTCAAAAGTAAGGATCGGGTATCGCCGACGAAATTGTCAGGGAAAGGCGGCAAGCAACATTACTAGACAAATAGCTGACCGTTAATCGCGTGAACACGCACACAGGAGGCTAGAACATTCGATTAGCCTCGGCAAGCGCGCTTTCACGCGGCTCTTAGCCTTCGTGAAAGGCTTTATTGCTTTCGAACTCAGGCGGACCCGATCACCGAAAGCGCTTCATTCATAACGTCGACCGCGAAATCCACTTCGCTGCCGGCAATCGTTAGCGGTGGCGCGAGCCGGACCACGCGGTCAGCGTTCAGCGTCCAATTGATAATCACGCCGCGCGCGATGGTCTCTTGCACGAATCGACGAGCGAGCACAGCGGTTGCGAATTCGAGTCCGATCAGCAACCCCATTCCGCGTACATCGACGATATGTGGACCGACCATGGCGCTCAGGCGCTTGAGGAGAGCCACGCCGACCTCCGCTGCGCGATGAGGCAGCTGCTTGCTTACGATCACTTCCAACGAGGCGAGTCCCGCCGCGCACGACACCGGATGGCCGCCGAAGGTGGTGATATGGCCGAGCGGCGGATCGTGAGCCAGGCATCCGAGCAGGTCGTCGGAGCCGCAAAACGCGCCGAGCGGCATCCCGCCTCCGAGCGCCTTGGCCAACACGATGAGGTCGGGCACCACGTCGAAATGCTCGAGCGCGAAGAGCTTGCCGGTGCGGCCGAACCCGGTCAGCACTTCGTCGAAAATCAGCAAAGCGCCGACGGCGTCACATCGCGCGCGGAGCGATTTCATGAACCGACGGCTCGGGATTCGCACGCCGCCCTCCGCCTGCACCGGCTCAATCACCACCGCGGCGACGCTGTGATCGATCTTTTGCAATTCGTCGAGGTCGTCGAAACGCAGATGGCTTGTTCCGGCCGGCATCGGTTCGAACGGCGCGCGGAACGAGGGATTTCCCATCAGCGACAGCGCCAGGAACGTATCGCCGTGATAAGAACCGTCGAAGGCAACGAAATTCGTGCGACGGGTGTATTTGCGCGCGGTCTTCAACGCCCCCTCGATCGCTTCGGCGCCGCTGTTGGTGAAATAGATGCGGCCGAGCTTTGCCGGCAACAGCTGCGCCAGCCGCGACGCCAGTCGGACCTGTGCTTCGATCACGTATTCGCCGTAGACCATCGCGTGCAGATGGCGCCGCGCTTGCGTTTCGATCGCCGCCAGCACCGCGGGATGGCCGTGGCCGAGGTTGCTGACACCGATTCCGGAAATGAAGTCGAGGTAGCGGCGGCCGTCGGTGGTGTAGAGCCAGCACCCGTCGGCGCGCGCGATCTCGAGTCCGATCGGGGCGTCGGAGGTTTGCGCCAGATGGCGCCCGAATCGATCGCGCAGCTCGCTCATCCGCAAGCCACTAGCCGGTTCAAAAAAGCGCCGCCGCCGTGCGGCCACTCGAGCGGCGGCGATTGCATCATGCCCGGCTCGGCGAAATAGCTGACGCCTGCGTCGCGCAACCACGCGGGCTCATCTTCGAACCGTCCGGCGCGATCGACAATGGCAAAGCCTTCGAGGTGCCCGCTGACCGGTTCTAGTCTGGCGGTGAAATCTGCGAAATCGAGGACGGGTGTGACGAAAACGGTTCGATAGAGCGGCGAAATTCTGAAAGCACACGTCGAATCGTAAATCACGCTCCAGGAGAATTCGTTACTCTCCCACAAATCGACCGCGGCGCCGGCGAGCTTGCGCCATCGCGCCGCCTCGCGCGTCGAGCGAATCGCGGCAGCCGCGCCAACATCGATCGTCCGCGGC
>DATJOQ010000211.1:0-4806 GCA_035506935.1 Binataceae bacterium (SeqCode)
GAGATTTCGATCGCTGTAATGGCGCAGCGCCTCGTAGGCCATCACCGGCCCAAGATCCGAGCCGCCGATTCCGACGTTGATCACGTTACGGATACGCTTGCCGGTGTGGCCCTTCCATGAACCGTCGCGGATGCGGCGCGAAAAATCCGACATCCGATCGAGCACTTCGTGCACTTCGGGCACCACATTTTTCCCGTCGACGATAATCGATTGATTTCGCGGCGCGCGCAGCGCGACGTGCAGCACCGCGCGCTTTTCGGTCACGTTTATCTTCTCGCCCGCGAACATCGCGTCGATCCGCGCGCGCAATCCGACTTCCTCGGCCAGGCGGAGCAGCAAGCGGAGGGTCTCGTCGGTAATGCGATGCTTGGAGTAGTCGAAGTAAAGCCCCGCAGCCTCAAGCGTCAGGCGCTCGCCGCGTTGAGCGTCGTCCTTGAAAAGAGTGCGCAGATGCAGATCGCGCACCTTGGTGAAATGCTCCTGCAGCGCCCGCCAGGCGGGCCGATCTTTAAGCGGCACGGTGGTCGCCGTCATCGGATTGTCCTCCCGATACCCTGACTGCCGATATTTTGCCGGCCGAACCCTGCGTTTCGGCGTCAGCTCGCTTTTTTGAGTGCGGTGCTCTTTTCGATAAGTTGAGCCAACAGGTCGTCCCAGGATTTGACGAATGCGTCCGCGCCTTCGCGTTGGAGCTGCTCGGCGAGAGCGTCGAGATTAACTCCCGCCTTGGTGAACTCGGCGAGCACGGATTCAGCATCGCCGCCGTCCTGTGCCATCATCGCGCCGACTTCGCCGTGATCCGCGAGCGCGAGCAGCGTGTTTTCGGGCATGGTGTTCACGGTATGCGGCGCCGCCAGCGATTTCACGTAGAGCACGTCCGAGGCTTTGGGATCTTTGGTGCCGGTGCTGGCCCACAAAAGCCGCTGCGAGCGCGCGCCCAGGTTGAGTAGCCTGAGCCATCGGTCGGAGGCGAGCAGATCACGGTAAGCCTGGTAGATCCGTCCGCCGATCGCGATGCCCAGTCGGTCGTGCAGATTCGCGGGAACCTTACTAGCTACTGCGACGTCCCATCGGCTGACGAAAACCGAAGCCACCGATCCGACGTGCGGATTGAGACCGGCTTCGACCCGCCGCTCGACGCCGCGAATGTAAGCCTCCGCCGCGGCAAGATAATGTTCCCGCGAAAACAGCAAAGTAACGTTGACCGGCACTCCCGCGAAAATCGATTCCTCGATCGCAGGCAGCCCTTCCTTGGTGCCAGGAATTTTTATGAAGAGGTTGGGCCGCGCGGCGCGGGCATGCAGATCCTTTGCCGCCTTGACCGTGCTGGCGGTGTCGTAGGCCAACTTGGGTGACACCTCCAGCGAGACCCATCCGTCGACCCGATTGGTCTGATCGTGGATCGGACGGAACAGGTCAGCCGCACGGGTTAGATCTTCTAGCGCCAGTTCGAAAAACAGCGGCTCGCCCGATTTCCCGGCGCCAGTCTTGTCGCGGATCGCGCCGTCGTAATCGTGGCTGTTCTTGATCGCGTGATCAAAGATAGTCGGATTAGAGGTCAGCCCTGTAACCGACAGTTCGTCGATATAGCGTCTAAGCGTGCCGCTGGTCAGCAGCGCGCGCGTGATATTATCCAGCCAAAGGCTCTGGCCCGCCTGGTTCAACAGCTTGGTCGCTTTCATAGCTTTTCCTCTCGATAGAAGGTCGCGCAGCTTGGCGCGACGGTTTCTTCTTCGTCTCGGCGCCATCAGCCCACAAGCGGAATCCGCCCACGAACGCCAGGGAGTTATCGACGATCCGCGCACCGTCGGGGTCCGATTTCAGTAGCTTGGCGTTACCGCCGCCGATTACCAGATCGTCGGCCTCGAGCGCGGATTTGAGCTCCGTCGCAACCTCGGCAACATGACGACGCCACTTCTTCAGACCCGAGCGCTTGAGTCCTTTCAGCCCTACGTAGTCTTCGTACGTGCGCTTCTTATAAGGCAGATGAGCAAGCTCGGTCGGTTCCACGCGCCCGTCGACGATTAGCGCAGCTCCAAGCCCGGTGCCGAGACCGAGAAACAGCATTCTGCCGCCCCGATAGCTGCCCAGTGCCTGCATCGCAGCGTCGTTGATAATCCTAACCGGCTTGCCGAACGCTTTGTGGAAATTGAAATGGATCCATCCCCCGCCTAAATTATGCGGCTCGCACACTGGCTTCCCGTGCAGAACCGGTCCGGGATAACCCATCGAGACGACGTCGTAAGGCCAGTCTGCAGTCATCTTCTTTACTGCCTTGACCATCTTCTGCGCAGTCATCGTCGGGCCGGAGGCAACCTTGCGCTCGTCGTGATGGCCCGTTACCAGCACCTTCACATGGGTACCGCCAACATCGATTGCCAGGATCTTCATGCTCGAGCCGCTGCTGCTCAACGAGGATTGTGCCATCCGCCAACTTCCTCGGTGAGCCGTGCCGTTTCCGGCGGACCCCAGGTGCCGGGTTCGTATTCGTGAATCGGAGTTACGTCGTCCAGGATAGGCTGAACGATTCCCCACGCCGCTTCGACCGCGTCTTCGCGCGCGAACAGCGTCCCGTCACCCGCCATCGCGTCACTGAGAAGGCGCTCGTAAGGCTGCATCTCTTCTCCTTCCGGATTGTGAACCAACTTTAGCTCGGTCGGCTCAGAGATCATCTCTTCGCCGGGCTTCTTCACACGAGCGCCGACTGCGATCGTAACGTCGGGACTTAACCTGAAGCGAAAATAGTTCGAATCGACGTCTCTGACCTTGCGCAGCGGAGGTCGCTTGAGCTTGACGTAAACCTCGGTAGTGGTGACCGGCAGGGATTTGCCGGCGCGGATGAAGAACGGCACGTCTTCCCATCGCCAGGAGTCGATATGCAGTCGAACGGCCGCAAATGTCTCCACTTTCGAATTGGGTGTCACGCCCGGCTCCTTGAGATAACCCTTGAACTGGCCACGAACCAAATCATCGCTATCGAGCGGACGAATCGAACGGAACACCTTTACCTGCTCGTCGCGGATCGCCTCGTGGTACGTGGTCACAGGAGGTTCCATCGCGAGGAATCCGATCACCTGCAGCATGTGGTTCTGGACTACATCGCGAATCGCGCCGGTGGCATCGTAGAAACTGCCGCGTCCCTGCACGCCGAAGTTCTCGGCCATCGTGATCTGCACACTATCGATATAGTTGCGATCCCAAATCGGCTCGAGAAATGAGTTGGCAAAACGGAACATCAGCAGATTCTGGACGGGCTCCTTGCCCAGGTAGTGGTCGATCCGGAACACCGCGGACTCTTCAAATACGGAATGAATGATATTGTTAAGCTTGCGCGCGGATTCCAAATCGTGACCGAACGGCTTCTCGATAATCAGCCGCGCGTCTTGCGCGCAACCTGATTTCCCAAGTCCCTCTACCACGGTGCCGAACAGAACCGGCGGAATCGCGAGGTAATGCGCCGGGCGCTTCGCATCGCCGAGCGCCTTGCGCAGCGCTGTATAAGTCGCGGGATCTTTGTAATCGCCGTCAACGTAGCCCAGGTGCTGGTCGAGCTTGGCCATGGCTTCGTCGTCGATGCCGCCGCCGTGCTTCTGAATACTATCGCGTGCGCGCGCCTTCAGTTGCTCCAGCGTCCAACCCGACTTCGCCACGCCTATAACCGGACATTCCAGATGACCGTGGCGCGCCATCGCGTGAAGCGCGGGGAAGATCTGCTTGTAAGCCAGGTCGCCGCTGGCGCCGAAAAACGCTAGCGCATCGCTATGAGGCCCGTTCACGCTTTTTTCTCCAGATGGCCGCCGAACTCGTAGCGCATCGCCGACAGTAGCCGGTCTGCGAAATCGGCCGCGCCGCGCGAACTGAAGCGTTCGTACAGCGCCGCGGTCAGGACATGAGCCGGCACGCCTTCGTCGATCGCCGCATCGATCGTCCAGCGTCCCTCGCCCGAATCCGACACGCGCCCGGCGTAATTCTTGAGCTGCGGATCCGCGAGCAACGCTTCGGCCGTCAGATCGAGCAGCCACGACGCTATAACGCTGCCGCGTCGCCACACCTCGGCGATATCGGTCAGATTCATATCGTATTGATACAGTTCGGGGTCGCGCAGCGGCGTCGTCTCGGCATCGATCGTGTGTTGCTGCTTGCCGACATTCGCCTGGCGCAGGATGTTCATCCCTTCCGCATACGCCGCCATGATCCCGTACTCGATTCCATTATGCACCATCTTGACGAAATGGCCGGCGCCATTGGGGCCGCAATGCAGATAGCCGTGTTCGGCCGTGCTGCCGGTGACCTTTTCGCGCCCCTTGGTGCGCGGCGCCTCGTCGATCGACGGTGCGAGCGTCGCGAAGAGCGGATCAAGATGTTTGACCACGCCGGTCTCGCCGCCGATCATCTGGCAAAATCCGCGCTCGAGCCCCCATACGCCGCCGCTGGTTCCGCTGTCGACGTAATGAATTCCCTTTTCCTTGAGCATCTTCGCGCGACGGATATCGTCGACATAATACGAATTGCCGCCGTCGACGATGATGTCGCCCTTGGCGAAGCGGCCGGTGAGATCCGACAGCGTCTGTTCGACCACTGCGGCCGGCACCATCATCCACGTCACCCGCGGAGTCTTGAGCTTGGCCGCGAACTCGTCGAGCGAAGCCGCTCCCGTCGCGCCCTCCTTGGCCAGTTCTTTAACCGCGTCCTGGCTTACGTCATAGACCACGCATTCGTGCCCACCACGCAGCAGCCGCCGCACCATGTTCGCGCCCATTCTGCCCAGACCGATCATGCCCATCTGCATTTGAATTTGCTCCTTCC
>DATJOQ010000212.1:0-6530 GCA_035506935.1 Binataceae bacterium (SeqCode)
CGGAAATATTTCGATACCACCACGTTGGTCGCGGTTTGCGACCAGGTGCGCGGCACCTCGACCCCCTGCTGCTCGAACACCACGCGCCCGTCCTCGCCCGCGATAACGGCCGAACGGAACTCCCATTCGATCGCGTCCATCGGGTCGACGCCCGGCCGGGTGAAGAAGCGGGCGAGAGAAATACCGCCTTTTTTGGCTGGCGGCCGGCTACCTGACGGTTCCTTTTCGATGCTCTGCGCCATTGTTCTTACGGCCTCCGCCTCAAGCTTCCCAAGCCCCTCTACCCGCCGTAATTCCACTCCAAATTATTCCAGCGACAGGATCCCGTAATAGTTCGGTCATGTTTTCCTGTCAAGCCTATAGCACAACATATAGTATCCACAGCCTGTGGACAACATACTGATTGCGCTGTCGATAGATTTTCGCCTCACGATCGCTGATCGAGGATAACCTTTCGCAAAATAAGGCTTTTATAGGCAGTTTATGGCACTGACTTCCTTTAATTCTTCGTAGTAGGCGTGTGTCACGAGCAAGACTTCGTGGTTGGCCTTTGTATCAAACAAAGCCCCCGATATAGTGGGCGCGCCGTGGGTATGCGGAGCAAAAAGCCCCCCGAACGAATCGGCAGCACGATGCAATCCGTGCTCGAGCGGCTCGATCCGGAGGGCCACTTCGAGATCGTGCGGCTGACCAAGCTATGGCCGGAGGTGGTGGGCGAAAATATCGCGCGCCGCACCGAGGTCAGCCAGCTCAAGTTTCACACCGCGGTGGTCAAGGTTTCGCGCGCGATGTGGATCCAGGAGTTGAACCTGATGAAGCGCGAGATTCTCGCGCGTCTGATCGCGCGCCTGGGCGACGATTCGGTGCGCGATCTGCGCTTCGTGATGGGCTCGCTGAGTCGGCGCGGCAGCTCGCGTCCGCGCGTGGCGCCGCGCGAAACGCGCAAAGCGATCGCGCTGCCCGAGCTTAAGGATCCCGAGTTGAAACGCGCGTTCGAGAGCCTGATCGAAGCCTGGGGCCGCTCCCCGCGTTGATCGAACCAGCTGCGCCGGCGCTTTTATTGTCATTCCGAGCGGAGTCTGCGGAGCGAGGAATCCCGGATCAAATCCATGCGCGAGTTCTACGTGTACGCTATGAGCAGCTTATCGCGAACGCTCTATACTGGCATTACTAACGACCTCATGCGGCGAATCGACGAACACAAAGCCGGATTGGAGGGCGGATTCACGCGAAGGTACCACGTCACTAGGCTGGTATATCACGAGCAAACCGGCGATGTTCGCGCTGCGATCGCGCGCGAGAAGCAAATCAAAAGCTGGTCTCGTGCCAAGAAGATTGCGCTAATAGAATCCGTCAATCCTAAATGGCGCAACCTCGCAGAAGATACGTAAGCGATATTCCGGGCCGTAGTGGGATTCGGGATTCCTCGCTTCGGCAGCCTACGCTCGGAATGACAGGAAAAAATGGCGGACTCCGCTGCTGGTCTTGGCCTTTTTGCTTTGCCCGCGTTTTCCGTCCACTTCCTCGAATCCTCCAATACTCGACGCGTGCGCAACTCGGCTTGCTTCGCCGGCCGCCCGATGCGAAACCTGTGATTCGCCGGCGCGTACTGATCCCTGAGCGCGTCGAAGCCGATGGTGTCTGCGGCGGAAATCCCCACTGAGCTAAGAGCCGTCCACGTGCTGAATCGCCTGGCGTTTGGCCCACGCCCCGGCGATGTCGCGCGCGTCAACGCGATGGGGGTCGAGCGCTATATCCAGCAGCAGCTATCGCCCACCTCGATCGCGATATCAGCGAGCCTGACCGATCGAGTCGCGCAGATGGAAACGCTGCGCATGACCCCGCCCGAGCTGTTCATCAAGTACGGACGGCCCGAGGCTGAGCGCAAAGGCGAGAAGCCTGACCCCGAAGCGCGCAAGGAAGCGCGCCGGCGCGCACATATCATCATCCAGGAGGCGGTGAGCGCACGGCTGATGCGCGCGATCGAGGGGCCGCGCCAGTTGCAGGAAATGATGGTGGATTTCTGGTTCAACCATTTCAACGTCTTCGCCGACAAGGGGTTGGGCCATCTGTGGGTTGGCTCGTACGAGCAGCAGGCGATTCGGCCGCACGCGCTTGGCCGCTTCCGCGATCTGCTCGAAGCCACGGCCAAGCATCCCGCGATGCTCTTTTATCTCGACAATTGGCAGAACACCGCGCCCAACAGTCCCGGCGTGCGCGGCAAGTTCGAGGGGCTGAACGAAAACTATGCGCGCGAGCTGATGGAATTGCACACGCTGGGCGTCAATGGCGGATACAGCCAGCAGGACGTGATCACGCTCGCGCGCATTCTCACCGGATGGGGTATCCAGAAACCGCGCCGGCGCAATCCGGCAAGGATGGCGCGCGCTGGCGGCGGCCGCAATTTCAACGGATTCAGCGGACTCGGCGCGCTGGGCGGATTTCCCGGGATGGGGGCGTTTCGCGCCTTCGGCATGCGCCCGTTCAATTCCACGCCGCGGCGCGCGATGCAGAATCCCGGCGAGGGCCCCGACGAATACGGTTTCTATTTCGATCCGAGCCGGCACGATTTCAGCGACAAAGTTTTTCTCGAACGACAGATCAAAGGCTCGGGCGCAGCCGAGGTCGAGCAGGCGCTCGATATCCTGGCGCACAGTCCCGCCACCGCGCGGCATATCAGTTATCAGTTGGCGCAATTTTTTGTCGCCGACAATCCTCCCGAGGCGCTGGTGCAGCGGATGGCTAGCCGCTTCTCCTCGAGCGACGGCAATATTCGTTCAGTGCTCGCCACCCTGTTCCAGAGCCGCGAGTTCTGGGATCGGCGCTACTTCGGCGCAAAATTCAAAACCCCGCAGCAGTACATCATCTCGGCGACCCGCGCGTCCGGGGTCGAGGTGCTGAACTATCGCGTGCTCGCGGGAAACGCGGCTCGGCTGGGGATGCCATTCTACGGATGCCAGACGCCCGACGGTTACAAGAACACCCAGGAGGCGTGGCTCAATCCCGACGCGATGATGATTCGGCTCAGCCTGGCGACCGCGCTCGGCGGCGGCCATCTGCCGCTCGACCGTCCGCCCCCCGATGACGCCATGGGCGGGCGCGTGACCCGTGTATCGTTGCGCAAGTTCGACAGGCCCGGCGGCAGCATGGGACCGCTTGACTCGTCCGCATTGCGCACGACGCTGGGCAATAATTTTTCCTCGCATACGCTCGACACGATCGAAGCCGCGCCGCCCGATCTGCGCGCCGCGCTGATGCTGGGTAGTCCCGAGTTCATGCGCCGCTAGGAGCAGATGCAATGAAACCGCTGCGGCAGAAGGGTTTTCGCTTGGTCGGTCACGCGGCGATTGGAGCTCTCCGATGAAATCATGTTGCTCGGACGACGGCCCGGAAAAGCCTACGATTCAGAACACGCTCGATCGGCGCGAGTTCTTAAAGCGCGCCGCGATCCTGTCGGCGTCGGGTATCGTGATGCTCTCCGGTCACGCGTGGGCGGCGAAGATCGCCGGAGACAGCGCCTCGCGCAAGCGCCTGGTGGTGATCTTCATGCGCGGCGCGGTCGACGGTCTGAACGTGGTGGTGCCGCACGGCGAGCCGTATTACTACGAGGCGCGTCCCACGATCGCGATCGGGCGCTCCGGCCCCGGCGTGCTGAATCTCGACGGCCACTTCGGGATGCATCCGGCGCTCGCGCCGATGATGCCGCTGTGGCAGGACGGCAATCTCGCGTTCGTCCACGCCTGCGGATCGCCCGATCCCAGCCGCTCGCACTTCGACGCGCAGGAGTACATGGAGAGCGGCACGCCCGGGGTGCGGACCACGTCCGACGGATGGATGAACCGGCTGCTGGCGGTGCTGCCGGGAAATCACGACTCGACCGAAGCGGTGAGCCTTGGACCGACGTTGCCGCGGATTTTGTCGGGGCGGATGCCGGTGGCGAACGTTCCGACCGGCCGCGGCGCGAATAATCCGATGCCGACCGATCGGCCGCGAATCGAGTTCAACTTCGATCGCATGTACGCCGGCAACGACGCGCTGAGCGTCGCCTATCGGGAGGGACAGGCGGCGCGCAAAAAACTGCTCGCCGACGTCGCCGCCGACATGAAGGTGGCTGATGCCGGCGCGCCGCAACCTTACGGCTTCTCCGACGACACCGCGCGCCTGGCGCAACTGATCAAGCGCGACCCCAGTATCCGGATCGCGTTCATGGCGCTCGGCGGATGGGATACGCACGTGAACCAGGGCGCGGCCAACGGACAGCTCGCGAACCATCTGCGCCCGCTGGCCGAAGGCGTCGCGAGCCTGGCGAAAAATTTAGGGCCGGCGTGGGGCGATACCGTGGTAATCACGATGTCCGAGTTCGGGCGCACCGTGCATGAAAACGGCAACGCCGGCACCGACCACGGACATGGCAACGTGATGTGGGTGGCGGGCGGCAACGTTCGCGGGCGGCGGGTCTACACGCGATGGCCGGGGCTGTCGCAATCGGAGCTTTACCAGGGGCGCGATCTGGCCGTCACTACCGATTTCCGCGCAGTGATCGCCGCAATACTAGAGCGTCACATGGGATTGAATCGCGCCGCTATCGGGCGAGTGTTCCCGGGATTTTCCAACTCCGGCAACGACATGGATACGATCGTCGCCTGAGACGCGCTGCGCGCAAGCAGAATCCGCGGACATACGGCGATCGCCATCCTTGGACGCGCGAGCGATTTGCGATTAGTTTCCTCTCAGCAAATTCAACCGCCGGAGAACCTCATATGGCGTCCGATTTCGCGCCCGTATTGGCCAGCCTCACTAACGGGATTTACGTTCTTACTGTCGCCGATGGCTCGACCCATCACGGGATGTCGTCGTCGTGGGTCACCCAGGTATCGGGCGCGCCGCTGCTGATAATGGCGGCGGTCGACAACAACCATTTCTCGTGCGCGGCGGTCGCGCGCACCGGAACGTTCGGGCTGAATATCGTGGGACGCCGCGCCAAAGCGCTCGAAGATCACTTCTACTCGCCTGCCGCCAAACGCGCCGATAATCTGACCGGCCTCGAATACGATCTCTCGCCCGCGCTCAAGGTGCCGTGGCTCAAGCTTGCGATCGCTTCGTTCGAGGCAAAGGTCGTGAACACGGTCGTCGCCGGCGACCATAGCCTGCTCGTCGCCGAACCGGTCGGCGCGCGCTTCAATCAGAACGATCGCCCGCTGACCTCGCTCGACCTCGATTACGTTTATATCGGCGGCAAGAACGTGATCCCGCGCGACCGCACGGGATGGTGATCGCGGCAGGCTCTCGCTGGTTCTCGAGGCCGTCCGAGCTAATCGCTCCGCGTAGATCCCTCGCTGCGCTCGGGATGACAAGCGGGAGGCGTTGCTGGAACACGGCGCCGTTATTGCAGAGTCAGCAGTTTCGTCATTCCGAACGAAGCCTGTTTCGCTCAGGGCTACGGCTTTTTTGTCATTCCGAGCGTCGCCTGCGGAGCGAGGAATCCCGGGATCACAGCAGTGCTCGTTGAGCAACACCCTAAGAATCCGGGATTCCTCACTGCGTTCGGAATGACAGACTCTGCTCGCGCGCTCACGACGTCGTCTTGTGGGCGCGCACGATCAGGTTGTCTTCGGTCAGCACGCGCCGATCGAGCATCCATCGCACGAGCTCGTGGTTCATCGCGCGCACCGCGGGTTTGCGCTCGCGCCATATCAGGCGCAGGCGGGTGTCGAGCGCGACGAACGGATAAAGCATCGCGTACAGCACGTTGCTGAACGGCTTGACCTTCCCGTGTCCCAACGCCTCGAGGCGCAGGCCGTTGACGTGCAGCAGGTAGTACAGCAGCGCGAACGTGATCGGATAATTGTGGTAGCGATGCGCCTGCTCGATTGGGGTATCGAGCGGAATCTGGCGGCGCTTCACCTTGTGCAGGCCCGAGAGCGCGAAGCCCAGGCGCGAATCGAGTCGCATGATATTCGGCGTGGTCAGGATTAATCGGCCGCCCGGACGCAGAACGCGCGAGAGCTCGCTAATCGCCGCGCGATGGTTTTCCAGATGCTCGATCACTTCGGTCAGCACCACCAGATCGAAGCTCTGATCGGGATAGGGCAAGGCGCGCGTCAGATCGACGCCCTCGTCGATCGGGATGCCTTCGATCAGGGGCAGGCCGCGTTCGAAGCGGCTGCCGCGGACTTCGAAGCCGCGCGCCGCCAGCGCCATCAGCACTTCGCCGTTGCGACAACTCACGTCGAGCGCGCGCGCCGCGCGCGGCTCGAGGTCGGCGGTCAGACTCATCACGCCGGCAATTATTTCCCGTGCGGGCATAGCGTTCCGTCAATCAGCGTATCGGTAAAAATCCGTTCTTCGTCAAAATGTCATTATTTGACGACTGTTTGAACCGCTGTTAGCATCGTGGGCCAATCGGGGATTCGCAAGATGGCAATTGAGAAAAACGAACTGCGGCGGGTGATGGGCCATTTTCCGACCGGCGTCACCGTGATTACCACGTTCTCCAAAGAGGGTACGCTGCACGGTTTGACCGCCAACGC
>DATJOQ010000213.1:0-7497 GCA_035506935.1 Binataceae bacterium (SeqCode)
GCAGATGCCGCGAATGGTTTCAGAATCCTAACCCGTGCCCGAAGAAGAAGCCATGCCGGCGCCAACGGTCACGGTCGTTGTTCCGACCTATAACCGAGTTCATTATCTCGATCAGGCCATCGCCAGTGTCTTGAGCCAGAACTGCGGTGACTTCGAGCTGATCGTTGTAGATGACGGGTCCACCGATAGCACCGCTGACCTGCTGCGCACGATTAACGATCGACGTCTGCGCGTCCTCGCGCAATCTCACCGTGGCATCAGCGCATCTTTGAATGCGGCTATGGCTGAGTCGCGCGGAAAGTACATCGCCCGTTTGGATTCCGATGACCTGTGGCTCCCCGAAATGCTCTCGACGCTCGTGCCTTTTCTCGACACACATCCCGAGATCGGCGTCGTATACGGCAGCGCGCAAGCGATGAACGCGGACGGCTCGCTGCAGAAGCGCAGACTGGGACGCCTCGAGTATTTTCCGGGTGACAGCTTGCGCAGCCTGGTCTATGACGATTGTACCTGTAACGTCGCGCTACTCGCGCGCCGCGAGTCTCTCGTTCGCGCTGGTCCTTATGATGAAACGCTGATCGCCAACGAGGACTGGGATATGTGGCTGCGGGTCGCGCGTTCAGATCGCTTTTACTTCGTGGATAAGGTTCTGGCTTACTTCCGCGTGCATCCCGGGAATCACACTGGATTCGATTCGCCGCAGTTCGTCACGATGCTCGAGTCTCGCACGTTGCCGCTGGATAAGCTGTTCGCCGACCCGCAACTGCCGCGATCGATTCGGGCGATGAGACCGCTGGCTTACGAGAGCGTGTATCTGTTTCGTGCGCAGCAGTGGCGTGCAAAAGGCGACTGGCGCAAGGCGATGGCCGAATTTCAGCGCGCCGTCAAAGCGAGTGGTCGTACGCTCACGACCACGATGCGAATCACCTGGCTCGCTTTCCTGGTACCTATGCTGCAGCGAAGCTCGCCGGGGCGGCGCATCGCCGCCGCTATCACGGAGTCGCGCCGACGCCGCCGAGCGGCACACGATTGAATGATCTAATGCGACCAGACAATCGCCGCTACTTTGCGGTAGAGTCGCATCAGGTCCGCAAACCAAAACCGTCGCGTCCTGGAGGGATCAGCGATTCGCCAGCGACGCGTCAGATCCAGTGGAAGGAGGACTCGCATGAACGTCGGACTAATGTTCTCGTTTCGCAATCCACCCAGGTGGAAGAAACCGTGGGCGGAGGTCTACCAATCGCAGCTCGAACAGGCGAGTCTCTCCGAAGAGCTCGGTTACGACACGGTTTGGCTGAGCGAGCATCACTTCGCCGAGGACGGCTACTCGCCCTCGTTGATGACGCTCGCGGGTGCCGTCGCCGCACGCACGCGCCGCGTCCGTATCGGCACCTTCCTTCTATTGTTGCCGCTGCATAATGCGGTTCGCGTCGCCGAGGACGCCGCGACGGTCGACGTTATCTCGCAGGGCCGCTTCGATCTGGGTATCGGCAAAGGCTACGCGCGGCACGAGTTTCTCGGCTATGGCATTCCTCACAAGGAGCGCGCGTCTCGCTTCGAGGAAGGGATCGAGGTGATCCGCGGCATTTGGACGCAGGATCCGTTTTCGTTCCAGGGCAAGCACTACAATCTGCAGGATATCCGCCTTACGCCCAAGGCCGTGCAACAGCCTCATATTCCGCTCTGGGTGGGCGCGCTCAATCCGAAAGCGGTCGATCGGGCGGCGCGGCTCGGATGCCACTTCCTCGGTGTCGGCGACGCGTCCGCCTACGACGATGCTCTGCGGCGGCATGGCCGCAATCCGGCTGATTTCAACGTCGCGCAACTGGTCTGGGTGCATTTGGCGCCATCGAAGGAGCAAGGATGGGACGAGATTCAGGATCATGTGCATTGGATGCTGAAGGTTTACGGCGAATGGCTGCGCGACGCCGGTGAGCTCAAAGGATCGCCCACGTTGTTCAATCCGCCGCCGGCGTCGGAACTGCGCCGCACTACCGATCCGTTGCTGTTCAAGCCGATCGTGGGAACCGCCAGGGAGGTCGCGGAGGGCCTCGACCAGTTCACGCGCACGGTGCGCACGACGCATCTCGTGCTGGGAATGCATTTCCCTGGTATCGATCCGAAACTCGCCAGGCGCTCGATGGAGACCTTCGCGCGGGAGCTTCTGCCCAGCTTCAAAGCGAAACGCTAGCAACCCTCCAGGATACGGGCAGAAGCTATGCAGATGGCCAACCTGAGCGATTATCTGGCTGCCGAGCGAACTCTTCTGGCCTGGATTCGCACCGGTCTCGCGCTGATGGGATTCGGATTCGTGGTGGCGCGCTTCGGGGTTTTTCTGCAGGAGCTGCGAGGCATTCAAGGCTCCGTCTCTCCTCACTCATATAGTGCCTCGCTATGGTTCGGCACCGCGCTGATCGCGATGGGCGTGGCCGTGAATGCCTTTGCCGGATGGAGTCATATGCGGTTGATCCGGCACCTCGAGCGCGGCGAGGCTTCAACTCCGCATCGATCGACCCAGGCAATCGTTATCGCCTTTGTCCTGGCATTAGTCGGACTGGCGATGGCTACCTATCTCGTCTCCGTGCGAAATTCCATCGGAATCGATGCGCCCGCGCACTTGTTGCGATAGTTTAGGGGCTGTGCAAGCTGATAAACGTGTCGCAACGATCCTTACACGCAATGTGAAAAAGGAGATGTCATGAACCAAGACACGACTCCTCGCGAAGCTTCAAGAAAAGATCATTTGCCGTTCGAAGCGCGCCACATCGACGACGTCGAATGGGAGACCATCCGATGGCCCGGTGAGATCGGCAAGATGCTGTTTCATCCGCGGCCCGAGCGCCCAACCGAACCCAATGCCGGCATTCTGCGGCTCGAGCCTGGCGCGCACCATCCCGAGCATTATCACGGTTTCGCGCAGGTCTGGTACGTGCTGTCCGGCGAGTACGAAATCGACGGCAAGGTATACGGTCCGGGCACGATGCTCTATCATCCTGATCCGCACTTCGAGGGCACGTTCTACACCAAGACGGGCGGCGATATTTTGATCGTGCAGTATCCAGGTCCGACCACCACCGAGCGTCCGATCTACGACAATCGCTTCGACATGAAGGCGCGGCGTTCGATCTCGGAAGAACGCATCGACCGCTGATAATACTGCCGTCGAGCGGACGCGACGGGTTTATCGCCGCCGGCTCATCGCCCGTTGCCGTTGTGCTCGGCGGACCCCAGATGCCAAATGTCGTGGGCGTATTCGGCGACCGTGCGATCGCTCGAGAATCGGCCGATGCGGGCGACGTTAAGAATGGCTTTTCGGTTCCACAGCGACGGCTGTAAATACTCGCGGGAAATCAACGCCTGGGTTTCGAGGTAGGAGACAAAATCGGCCGCGATAAAGTATTCGTCGCGGCTGATCAGCGCGTCCGCTATCCATTTGAAGATGCCCGGTTCGCGCGGACAGAACAGGTCCGAGGCGAGCGCGTCGACCACTCTCTTAAACGCATAGTGCTTCGCGTAGTACTCGTGTGGCCGGTATGAATGGGCGGCGCGCATCTGCTCGATCGCCGGCGCGGTAAGACCGAATATATAGATGTTCTCCTCGCCGACCTCTTCGCGAATTTCGATGTTGGCGCCGTCCAGCGTGCCGATTGTGAGCGCGCCGTTCATCGCGAATTTCATGTTGCCGGTGCCCGACGCTTCGGTCCCCGCGGTCGAGATCTGTTCCGAGAGATCCGCCGCAGGGATGATCTTCTCGGCCAGCGAGACGCGGTAGTCGGGCACGAATACAACCTTGATCAAGCCACGCGTGCGCGGATCGTTATTGATCACCGCGGCCAGGTTGTTGATCAGCTTGATGATCATTTTGGCCGCGTGATAACCCGGCGCCGCCTTGCCGGCAAACAGATACGTGCGCGGCGCGCCTGGCTCGATCGAGCTCTCGATCAGTTCCAGGTATTCGTGCGCGATGCCCAGCACCATCAGAAGCTGGCGCTTGTATTCGTGGATGCGCTTGGCCTGCACGTCGAGAATCGAAGCCGGGTCGATATCAACGCCGACCAGGCGATGAACAATCGTCGCCAGGCGCTCCTTATTGGCGCGCTTTATCGCGGCAAAGCGGTGCTGCAATTCCTCGTCGTCGGCGAACTGCTCGAGACTACGGGTCTGTCTGAGGTCGGTTCGCCAGCCGGTGCCAACGGTCTCGTCGAGTAATTGCGCCAGGCCAGGATTGGCCGTGAGCAGCCACCGTCTCTGCGTCACGCCATTGGTTTTGTTGTTGAAACGATGCGGCCACAGCGCGTTGAACTCGGGTACCAGGCGAGTCTTTATCAGCTCCGAATGGAGTTTCGATACGCCGTTGATCGAATGACTCCCCACTATCGCCAGATGCGCCATCCGGACCTGCGGTTCGTACCCATCTTCGATTATCGAGAGATTGCGGCAAGTGTCGTAGCTGTCCGACGACAGCGAAATCGCCTGCGCCAGAAAGCGCCGGTTGATCTCCTGGATAATCTCGACGTGGCGCGGCACGATCCGCCGCATCAATTCAACCGGCCAGCGTTCGAGCGCTTCCGGCATCAGCGTATGATTGGTGTACGCCACCGTCTGACGGGTTATATCCCAGGCGGCGTCCCACGGCAGGTCGCGCTGGTCGACGAACAGGCGCATCAGCTCCGCGATCGCGAGCGTTGGATGAGTGTCGTTGAGTTGAATCGCAACCTTGGATGGGAAGTCGTGGATGTCTTCGCCGCGCTCGAAGAAACCTCGCGTGATATCGCGAATCGCGCATGCGACAAAAAAGTATTCCTGGAGCAACCGAAGCTCCCGCCCGGACTGTACTGAGTCGGACGGATAAAGAACCTTGGAGATGGTCTCGGAGACCATCTTTTGCTCTACCGCTTTGACGTAATCACCGGAATTGAAAATGCGGATATCAAATTCGTCGGAAGCGCCCGCCGCGAACAGACGAACGTAGTTCACGATCTGGCTATTGAATCCGGTGATCGGAAGATCGGACGGCATCCCGACGATCACACGATAGTCGGTCCAAAGCGGTCGATAGTTGCCCGAGCGATCGATCCTGGGCTCGATCCTGCCGTACACCGGAATCACGATCGATTCTTCGGGGCGCTCGATCAGCCACGGCGACATCTCGCGCCGCCAGCTATCGGGTTGCTCGACTTGATAGCCGTCGTTTATCTGCTGGCGAAACAATCCAAACTCGTAATTGATTCCGTAACTGTAGCCCGGCATGCCAAGCGTCGCGAGCGAATCCAGGACACAAGCCGCCAGCCGCCCGAGACCTCCGTTGCCGAGTCCCGCGTCATTCTCCTCGTCAAAAATCAATTGCAGCTTGATCCCGTTTTCGGCCAGGAAATCGCGGCAGCTGTCGAGCAGACCAAGATTAGTCAGATTGTTTTCGAGCGAACGCCCGATCAGGTATTCGAGCGAGAGATAATACAGTTTTTTGGAACCGTAGCGATCAAAGCGCGCCTTGGTCGCAACCATCCTCTCGACCAGGATATCGCGCACCGCAAACGCGGTGACCCGGTACCAGTCGCGCGGCGTTAATCGCGCGCGGCGCTTGCCCGCGCTGAAACGCACATGATGTGCGATGAGCTCAGCGAGCTTGGGCGTGGCGCCGTTGAGGCTATCGAAACCGTTGGTCGTCGCTCCATTCACGTCCACAAGGCGCACCTGTCCAAGAACTCGCAAAAGCAAAAATCGCGCCTCTGGTAATAGCTGAGCATCGCGTCTGTATAGCGCCTTTATGCCATATAAAGGCGCGCTATAGCTAATTAAGATTGACCGCTAATGCACAGCCTTGCGCTAAAAATAGCTCGCCCTGCGAGCTTAACGGGCAGCACTGCCTGTTTTGGTATCGTGCGACGTCGGACCCAAGGCTGCGGCTGACTAATTCATCCGACCGCGCCGATCTCGTGATTCAGCGCTGAACCGATCAGCCGTATGAATTCATAGAGCTGGCTCAGCGGATCGAACAGCGTGCGATGTTCCACCGCGTAGGACATCGCGCTCTCCGGCTGATAGCTGGACGCCTCGCCGAAGTCTCCCACGTCGCCGGCGTGAGGTCCTTGCAGCGGAAAGATCCGGGTTAATATCTCGACCGTGCCCGGAACGTCCAGAGTCATGATCCGCGCGAGCAGATCGTCACGGGTGACCCCCTGCTGTGGACTGAAGTAAGGGGTGCCGACGGCGAGAACCGCGATACGCTGCATCAGAGCGAGCTTCAATCCGTGCAGCAAAAGCACACGGCGGCGGCGCGCGTTGTCGGCCGGCTGCATGAACTCGAGCAGCATATGATGATCCGCCTGCAGACGGCGAATCACGCGCGCCACGCGCTCGTGACGCGCCATACGTTCGGTCAACTTCGCCAGCTCGCGCAAGGCCCTGGCACGGCCCGCGCTGCGCGATCGTCCCGAATTGGTGAGCCACAGGCCGGGATCGAAGATATGAGCGTACGCGCGCATCACTTCGAGATCGCTTAGATCGAGCGCTGCGGCGACCAAGTCCAGTGCGCGTCTGAAGCGCGGCGACCGCGCCCGCATCACCACGAACATTTCCGGATCCTTCGCTGCCGCCACGCCGATGCCGTAAAGGGTGTTGGCCAAAAAACCGGTCTGCTGAAGAATCGCGTTGTTCGGAATCGCGCGAAGCTGGCCGGGATGTTCGATAGCCTCGGGTTTATTACGTTGTTCGTCGGCGCGCTCGGGCGGCCGCGAGCCGGTGCGATAGAGCATCTTGGTGCCGAACAGTCCGAGCAACGCCGCGTAATCGGCGTCCCGCACCAGGCTTGCGAACTGCTGCTGCACGGTGGCGAAGAACTCAGAGGCGAAATCGGGAGCGGAGTAGATTGGATCGGCTCCGCTTTCGGCATCGGCGCCGAAGCAAAAGTCGACAATCCTGGCTGTCGTGGCGATCGCCGCAGCCGGAGTCATCCACGGCAAAAAGCCATCGCCACCCTGAAAGCTGACCTCCTCTTTCACCCGGATGCCTCGATTGGAAAACTCGGCGCGATTTTGTGCGGGCGCCAGGTAGCGCAAGCGGTCGTCGAGCGAAATCGGATGACCGCCGCGGCCGATCGAGTCGCCGTGCGTGTTGAACAGGATGATCTCGAGATTGCCCAGTCCATGACGTTCCAGTAGCTGCGCCAGGCGCAAGCGCAGCCGCTCTATCCTGAAGGTCGCCGCCATCTGCCCCACAAAGCGGCCCGAATCCGAATAGCCGAACTGCACCGCGAGCCGCCCGAGCCTGGCCAGGTACTCGCGATAGTGCGCGCTGCGCAGCGCCTCTTCGATCACACGCTCGCCCCTTTCGAAAGCCTCTTCGGTTTCGAACAGCGGCGAAATTTCGAGCTGCTGCTCGACGCCGAACAGCCGCGCGTAGTAAAGCGCCGCGAGCAGCGTGAATCCGGTTTCGGTTTCCGCGATAAGAAAGCGGATTGGCGTGGCCGAATCGATAAACTTCGCCATCTGCGCGACC
>DATJOQ010000214.1:0-18094 GCA_035506935.1 Binataceae bacterium (SeqCode)
TGTACTTCCTGATCGGCATCTGGGGCCACGGACGAAAGATCTACGCCGCGATCAAATTCGTGCTGTTCACGATGTTCGGTTCGCTGTTGATGCTAGCGGCGATCCTGTACTTGGGACTGGCCGAGCGCACCACTCTCGGCACGCTCAGCTTCGATATCCCGCAGCTATACAAGGCCTCGCTCAGCACGCGCGAGGCGCGCTGGCTGTTTGCCGCCTTCGCACTCGCGTTCGCGATCAAAGTTCCGATGTGGCCGGTTCACACCTGGTTGCCCGACGCGCATACCGAAGCACCCACCGCAGGCTCGGTGATCCTCGCGGGGGTGATGCTCAAGATGGGGACCTACGGATTCCTGCGCTTCGCGATTCCGCTGTTTCCCGATATCGCGATCAGCGCCACGCCGCTTTTCATGGCGCTCGCCGTGATCGGCATCATCTATGGCGCGCTGGTCGCGATGGTGCAGCCGAATCTGAAGCGGCTGGTAGCGTACTCCTCCGTGAGTCATCTCGGGTTCGTGATGTTGGGTATGTTCGCCCTCAACCCGCAGGGTATCGAAGGTTCTGTTTACCAGATGCTGAATCACGGCGTTTCCACCGGCGGATTGTTTTTTCTGGCCGGCATGATCTACGTGCGGCGGCACACATTTGAGATTTCGGAATTTGGCGGCCTGTGGCATCGGGTGCCCGTGATGGCGGGTGTCTTCATGCTGGTGATGCTGTCGTCGATTGGTTTGCCCGGTCTGAATGGTTTCATCGGCGAATTCCTGATTCTGCTCGGCACCTATCTGAATACCTGGCTGGCCGCGGTATTCGCCGTAAGCGGACTGATCCTGGGCGCGCTTTACATGCTGTGGGCGTATGAGCGGGTGTGGTTCGGCCCGATCACCCAGGCGATCAACGACACTTTGCCCGACCTGAGCCTGCGCGAAATATCGGTGATGGTGCCGCTGATCGCCCTGATGTTCCTGATGGGCTTCTTTCCCAAGCTGCTGCTGAGCCGGATGGAACCGTCGGTCGCGATTTTACTGGAACGCACCCATGCGGTGGCCGCGCGCGTCGACCGGCCCTTGAAGCTCGCGTCGGCGCATCCCGGTGCGGAGGAAATCAGCCGCAGATGAAGCCTGCCTTCGATATCGCCGCGTTGAATATCTCCTGGCCCTCGATCCTTCCGCTTATCGCGGTGACCGTGACTGCGGTCTTGGTGCTGCTGATCGGAGTACACGTCGAAGACGATGACAGCGCGGGTCTGGGATGGCTGTCGCTGGGCGGATTGATCGTCGCTTTGTTCCTGTCGTTTGCGCTGTTTGGCAAACAGGAGCAAGCGTTCGCCGGCGCGATCGCGCTCGACAATTTCACCGCCTATTTTTACGTCGTGATCCTGCTGGTCGCCGGCGTCACCGTGCTGATGTCGCTCGACTATGTGCGCGAGCTTGGACTGGCGGGCGCCGAATACTACGCGCTCACGCTGTTCGCGACCATCGGCATGATGCTGATGGCGGCGGCGGGTGACCTGATAATCATTTTTCTCGGCCTCGAGACCATGTCGATCAGCGTCTACGTGCTGGCGGGCCTGGTGCGGCGGCAACCGAAATCCAGTGAGGCCGCACTCAAATATTTCATCCTGGGCGCTTTCTCGACCGGCTTCTTGCTCTACGGAATCGCGTTGCTTTACGGCGCGACCGGCTCGATCAAACTCAACGCTATCGGGATAGCGATGCGTCATGCGGCGGGCAGCAACAATCCTTTGCTGTTGCTGGGCTTGGGAATGCTGCTGATCGGGTTCGGATTCAAGGTCGCGGCCGTGCCGTTTCACATGTGGACGCCGGATGCCTACGAAGGCGCGCCGACCTCGGTCACCGCTTTCATGGCAGCCGGAGTAAAGCTCGCCGCGTTCGCGGGGTTTGTACGCCTCTTTATCGTCCATCTATGGCCGGTGCGCGCCGAATGGTCGATGGTGCTGTGGGTGATGGCGGTGGCGACGATGGTCGCCGGCAATCTGATCGCCGTGATGCAGAGCAACGTCAAGCGGATGCTGGCATACTCCGCGATCGCTCACGCCGGGTACATCCTGGTCGCGATGACTGCGGGCGGCCCTTCGGCGGGAACCGCTATCCTCTTCTATCTACTGGGCTATGTCTTCACCAATCTCGGCGCGTTCGCGGTACTGATAGCCCTGGCACGGCGCGGCGAGGCGCACGACACAATTGCCGATCTGCGGGGATTGTCGGCGCGTCAGCCGATGCTGGCGGCTGCGATGGCGATATTCATGCTATCGCTTACCGGCGTGCCGCCGCTGGCAGGATTCATCGGAAAATTTTATCTGTTTGCTGCCGCGATCGAGTCCGGCTACGTGGGCCTGGTGGTGATAGCTTCGATCATGAGCACGGTCTCGGCTTATTACTACATCGGCGTGATCGTGGCGATGTACATGAGCGAAGGCGGCACCTCGATTATCCCCCTGCGGGTCCGTCCGACGTTGGCGGCGGCGGTTGCCATCGCAGTAGTCGGCACAGTGATAATCGGCGTTTATCCCGGACCTTATCTGGAGGCGGCAGCGAGCGCCTTCACCTCAGCCTACGGCCCGCGACCGTCTCCCGGCATGATGATCCCGATGCCGTAGCGCCCGGGCGCGCGCGTATTACTTACGGCGCGATGGCTTGGAACGGCTAGTCGCTCCGCTCGTCTTTGCTTTCGCCTTCGGTTTTGTCGTCTTGTTGTTTTTAGCCGGCGTGCCAGATTTCGCTGAGGACGCCGGCTCATGAGCCGAGCGGATAATCGCGTCGGCTTCGATCTCGATCAACATGTCGGGATGAATCAATCGCCTGACTTCAACCATCGTGGACGCTGGCGGTGAAGAGCCGAAGGCCTCACTGTGCGCACGCGCGATTTCCCGAAAGCGGGTGATATCGGTAACGAAGACCCTGGTGCGGATGACGTCGCTCAGGCTGGCGCCGGCTCGCGTGAGTGCGGCGCCGATATTGGCGATCGTCTGGCGCGCCTGCGAGTACATCTGGTTGACCGCGACTACCGCGCCGCTTTCGTTGGTGGCGGTCGTGCCTGAAACCACGACCAGGTCCCCGATTCTCACCGCGCGCGAATAACCGAACACCGGTTCCCACCGGGTGCTGCTGGATATGCGGATGATGTCGTCCATCGCCAGCCCTCCTGTTTGAGGGCTGATTTTTATCAACCGGTGCGCGATTGGCAATCGGGTCGCTATCGCGCGATTCTCGCGTACCACGGCGAGCTGGATCAGCCCCGTGCGAACCGCGCCAGAATTGTGTTGAGGACAGCGGGAAAGAACGGGGCCGGACCGGCCGGGCAAAGCCGGGCGGGTTCGGCCCCATTCACGTTTGCAATCAGTCGCGCGCCGCTAGGCTTTCGCGGCGGTTGGCGGTACCAGGATTTCTGAGATGTCCTGCAGGCCCAAAGTCTTGATCGACATCTCGAACCGCTGCTGCATCCGTGCGTCGTTGTCGTCGAAGTTCCGCGTCATGCAGCAGAACTCCAGCGACAAGCCGTTGGGATCGCTGAAGTAGATCGACTTAGCCCAATCGTGGTCGACTGCTTCCGTTACCTTGACACCTTTGGAGATAAGCTCCTGGCGCTTTTCTTCGAGTCCCTGCTCGGTGCCGGCCTCAAACGCGAAATGGTAGAACGCAGCGGGTACGCCCAGTCCGCGATTTATCCCCGCGTCGTACTCGACCGGCAGTCCCGGCACGCCGCGTGCCTCCATGAATGCGACCAGTTGGTCGCGGCCGGTGTCGAAAAAGATGTGTCGAATCTGCCCACCTTCTTTTATCTTGATGATGTCGCAACGAACCGGCTTGAAGCCGAGTACGTTTTCCCAGAAGTCGCGAGTTTTGTCCAAATCCAGCGTCGAGAGTCCGACGTGTGAGAAACCTTTCTGGGTCATTGCGATCACTCTCCTTACATCGGGGTATTTGTTACAAATATGCTGTGACCATAGCACTGTCCGTCCGCGGTCTCCAAAGCCATTCGACTGACGATGCCCTCGCGTACGAACACTACTGATCGCGCGCCGCCGATGCGCCGCTTCAAGCGCGGCTATCGATGGGGCGGGGTGGAGCTTGAGCCCTACAAGCTCGACACGGACCACGGAACTGAGTTCCGCGGCGCGTCGCGGCAGGTGCTAATCGGTAAACGCGGCGAGCAGGTGAACTTCCACGTGCGCTACTTTGAGCTCGAGCCCGGAGGCTTCACCACACTCGAACGCCATCAGCATTCTCACGTCGTGATCGGCGTCAGAGGACGCGGGCGTATACGAGTCGGCGCGCGACAGTTCCTAATCGGCGCGCTCGACACGGTTTACGTTGGCCCGAACGAGCCTCATCAATTGCGCTCGATCGGGCGCGCAAAGTTCGGCTTTCTTTGTATGGTCAACGCTGAGCGGGACAAGCCCATCCCGCTTTCCGAAGCCAAGCCCGTCAAGCGCGACCGGCCTATGGGCTTGAGAGGGCGGTCATGAACCGACCGCCCTTTCGGTAATTTACTCGATCAAGAACTACGGAGTGGTGGAAGCCGCTGCTTTGTGGTGGTGATGGTGGGTCATACCAGCATGATGGCCACCGGACGCCATCGTCTTCTCTGCGATCGCTTCAGCGCGGTCCGCCGCAGCCTTGGCGTCGTTAGCAGCCTGCTCAACGCGAGTCGCCGCAGCCTGCGACTGGGCAGCCGCCTGCTGGGCTTTGCTGCTAGCAGCCTCGGCGCGCGAAGCTGCCTGGTCAGCGCGATTCGCCGCGTTGACGGCGCGCTCGGCCGGGTCAGGCGACGACGATGAGCAACCCATCGCGCCAATTGCCACCGCCATTCCCGCGAGGACCACTAGCTTCGAAGTTTTTGTCAGCAACATGTTCATCAATTCCCTCCTCTTAAGACATCGCCGCAGCAATCAAGCAACTATAAACACAGCTTACAATTGTTGTGTCACAAAGAAGTATAGCTCGCAAGCATCGGGTGCGAAAGTACGATAAGCAAGCCACAATTTCGCACAACTGAAACAAAACAATCAGTCGATTCCTAAAGACTATAGGTCTGCGTCTCGCGTAGCAACGCTAAAAATCGTCACCGCCAAAATCGTCCATACCTCCCATTCCGCCCATTCCTCCCATACCACCCATGCCGCCCATACCTCCCATTCCGCCCATGCCCCCCATACCACCCATTCCTCCCATTCCGCCTCCTGGAGGCATCGCAGGCCGCGGCATTTTCTTTTTCGGCTTCTCGGCGATCGCGGCCTCCGTGGTAACCAACAGCGAGGCCACGCTGGCTGCGTTCTCCAATGCCGTGCGCACCACTTTGGCGGGATCGATCACGCCCGCCTTGAAGAGATCCTCGTACGTCTCGCTCGCGGCGTTGAAGCCGAAATCCTGCTTCCCTTCCACGACCTTCTGATAAACCACTGCCGGCTCATGACCCGCGTTGGCGGCGATTTGCCTGAGCGGCTCGCTCATCGCGTTCTGGATAATTTGCGCGCCCGATTTGCGATCACCGCTAAGCCTGATCGTCTCCACCGCTTTCTGCGCTCGTACCAGTGCGACGCCGCCGCCCGGTACGATACCTTCTTCCACCGCCGCGCGCAGCGCATGCACCGCGTCGTCGACGCGCGCTTTCTTTTCCTTGAGTTCCACTTCGGTTGCCGCGCCGACCTTGATTACGGCCACGCCGCCGGCCAATTTGGCGAGCCGCTCCTGCAGCTTCTCGCGATCGTAATCGGAAGTGGTTTCCTTAATCTGGGTGCGAATCTGTTCCACGCGCGCCTGGATCTCGGACTTCTTGCCGGCGCCTCCGACCAGGGTGCAATTATCCTTATCGATAATCACGCGGCGGCATTTGCCGAGCGCGTTTAGCTGAAGCTTTTCGAGCTTCATCCCGAGCTCCTCGACCACCACTTGGCCGCCCGTCAGGGTCGCCATATCCTGCAGCATCTCTTTGCGCCGATCACCAAATCCCGGAGCCTTGACCGCGGCGACCCTGAGGGTGCCTCTCAGCTTGTTAACCACCAGGGTGGCCAACGCCTCGCCATCGATATCCTCGGAGATGATCAACAGCGGACGCCCGCTCTGCACCACGCGCTCGAGCAGCGGCACGAACTCGCGCATCGCGGAGATTTTCTTTTCATGCAGCAAGACCAGCGGCTCTTCGAGCTCGACTGTCATCCGCTCCGGGTTGGTGACGAAGTAGGGCGACAGGTAGCCGCGATCGAAGCGCATCCCTTCCGCCAGCTCGAGCATGGTTTCGAGCCCGCGCGCTTCTTCGACCGTAATCACGCCCTCCTTGCCGACCTTGTCCATCGCGTCGGCGATGATCTTTCCGATCTCGGCCTCGCCGTTGGCGGCCACGGTCGCAACCTGCATCATGCGCTCGTGGTCTTTGACCGGCCGCGACATCTCCTTGAGAGCTTCCACCGCCTTTTTTACGGCGGCATCTATCCCGCGCTTGAGTTCCATCGGGTCGAGTCCCGCAGCCAGCAGACGTACGCCTTCGCGTACGATCGCTCGCGCCAGCACGGTCGCCGTGGTGGTGCCGTCGCCGGCGATATCGGCGGTTTTTTGAGCCACTTCGCGGATCAGCTTGGCTCCCATGTTTTCGAATTTGTCTTCGAACTCGAGCTCTTTGACCACGGTAACGCCGTCCTTGGTGACTAGCGGGGCGCCGAAGCTTCTCTCGATCAGGACGTTGCGCCCCTTGGGCCCCAGCGTGACGCGTGCCGCTTCAGCTACCTGGGTGGCGCCGGCGACGATGCCGACGCGAGCCTTCTCATGAAGTTCAACCGTCTTGGCTGACATTTTTTCTATAGCTCTCCGATTCTGGACTTTGACTTAGATCGACAATTGATACGTTCAAAACGCGGCCGGAACTGGCGCGTACACGAGTGATCAGGAGGTAGTCCATCCGACCCGATTAAAATTAAGGATGTTCGAAATCTTTGCAAGCCCTTATTTTTAAATCGTTGCTTGGATGTACCTGCGCGCCGTGTCAGGATAAATCAGAGGCAACCCTTTTATGGTAGCGCCAACCCAACGCGATCGCGGACGACGGCGGAACTGGGTCGCGCTCGCCGCGCTTGCCATCCTGGCAGCCGCGGTGTACGCGAGCTTTCTGGTCGACGGCCCGAGCCTTCGTGCCCTGGAATTCGCCGGGATCGCTCATCTGCGGCCAGCGGAGCAGGAAGCGCAGGACGATGAAGGTGCCGAAGAGCCCGAAGTTCCGCCCGACCAGGTGCAAAAATACATCAACGTTTACAAGGCGATGCAGCGTGATCACAGCCTCACGGTCGAGCAGGCCGCCAGTCGCCAAGGCATGAGTTTAGAGGCTTTCCGCGATCTAGAGAGCAAGGTCGAGCGCGACGATCTGGTACGCGAGCACGTTCGTCAAGCGTTGGCCAATCCGCCCTCCGACAGCTCCGCGCCCAGCGCAAAAACTACGCGCTGAGCTCTCGCGCCAACCAGGCGAATCGCGCCCCGTCGCGGAGAGCCCTGCGCGTTCCAGCAGTGATCCTTCTACTTGGTGACTGAGGTCGCGAACGCTGCTTCCAGGCGCGCAACAGCGTCGTTGGCGCGATGCACAGCGTCTTCAGCTCCGGCCGCGGCCTCTTCGGCCTTCTTGGCTGACATTTCAGCCTGAGCGTCCGAATCCTCGGCGCTCTTCGCCGCCGCTTCCGCGCGGGTGGCGCTGGCCTCAGCCTTGTCGCTGGCCTCGTTGATCTTCTGCATATCTGGTCCGCAACCGGCGACCAGGGCTACAATCCCTAGAATTCCAAGCGCACTTATCAGCTGCTTCATCCGAACACCCTCCCAAATTCAGTGGTCAGCTAGGTGAAGCCCGGCATAAATCGGTTGTCGCCGGGTCAATAATGGTCATAGTTACAAATCGATCTATCCAAGGCAAGATAACCTTGACCCAAGTAACGCACTTATAAAATACCTCGCGGTCCGCGGGTTGACACTCAAAACTTCTAAAAGTTAGTGTTTGTTAGATTAGCTTTAGTGTAAAACTTGTGCTCGGAAGAGAGGCGAGCCCGGGATGGCGACGACAATCACCACCGAATGCATCAACTGTGGAGCTTGCGAGCCGGAATGCCCCAACACCGCGATCTACGCCGGTGGCGTGGCGTGGGAACTAAATGGCGCCACCAATCCCGCGATATCCGACGATATCTATTACATCGTCCCGTCTAAATGCACCGAGTGCGTCGGCTTTTACGATCACGAGGCTTGCGCCGCGGTATGCCCGGTCGATTGTTGTATCCCTGACCCCAACAATCTCGAGGCCGAGTCGGTGCTGATTCAGCGCGCCAAGGAGCTGCATCCCGAGCAGAGCTTCACCAACGAATTCCCCTCGCGCTTCCGTAAGGAGAGCGGCGCTCCCGCTGCGCCTGCTGAAGCACCGCCTGCCAATGGCGCCGCTGCCGAAACTGCAGCAATCAATGGCGTCGCTGCGGCTCCCGCGGCCGCGTCGGCACCAGCCCCCGCTCCAGCAGCAGCGGTCGCGAAACCAGCAGCGCCGGCGGCTGCTCCGCCGAAAGCTGCTGTGGTCGCGACACCCGCGGCGCAGGCTTCAGATGAATTTGACCCGAATACCTGGCAGGTGCCGATTATCTGCCATCACTGCAACAACAATTACACGATCCCATTTACCCAGTTTCAGGTCGGCGTAGTTTTCTATTGCCCCTCATGTTCGGGTTCGTTCGTGCCGACCTTGCTTCTGTATAAAAACGTGCGCGACAACTTCGGGCTGTTCTACGGTATGCGCAAGCGAGAGCGCGATGCGTACGAACGCAAGCGGATCAAAGAGCAGGTGGAGTTCGAAGCGAAGCAATCCGCGCAGATGGAGAAGTTCAAGAAGTCGCTGCTCGAGATGGCGGAAGAGATGAAGCCAGCGGGCAAGGTGGTCAAGCGGCGCGGGCTGGCCGCGATGTTCACCTAGATCGGTCCTCGCGCATCAGTGCCCGCTATCTTGAGGCTGGTTATCCTTGGACTGATTATCTTTGGGCGCGCTGTTTTTGGGCTGATTGTCTTCGGGTTCGGCTTCTTTAGGCTCGGCTTTACCTTCTTCAGCGGGTTGCTGGCCGCCGCAAACTTCCGGACCTGCCGCCTGCTTCACTTGACTCACGACTTCGAGAGCCGTTGCCTTCCAATGGCCTTGCTCCTTCAGGTTGTCGCAGACGTAGCCATGCTCCAGTAGCACGGCGCTGCGGTATGAGTTGACCGCTTGCGTTTTCTGCCCGAGCTCCCAGTGCGCGATGCTGATACCGACCAGCGTGTCGGCGTTGTAGCCGTCGAGATGGGCGGCGCGCTTCCATTCGTCGAGCGCGCCGGCAGGGTCCTTCATTTCGAACAGTACATGCGCCAGTAAGTCGTGTGCCGTGGGGGCGTCGGGCTTGAGCGAGATCGCCTGCTTGAGCTGCTCCTGCGCGTCCTGCAGATCGTGTTTGGCGAACAGGGCGCTGCCGAGATTCAGGCGCGCGGGATAGCTGTTGGGCTGGGTAGCGAGCGCGCGTCGGTAATGTTGAATCGCGGCGTCGAGGTCGCCCTGGCTGCGCAGCAGCAATCCGAAATTATTGTTGGCGTGCGCATCGTTGGGAGCGAGCTTCAGCGCTGCCTGGTACTCGCTGGCCGCGCCGTCCGCGTCGCCTTTCTTGGCCAGCGCGTCGGCCAGCATCAGATGCGCTATCTCGAGCTTGGGATCGAGCCGAATTACCTCGCGAAACTGCGCGATCGCGCCGTCGTAGTCGCCCTTACGCTCGAGCATCACGGCGAGGTTGTGATGCGCTTGAAGGTCGCGCGGATCTTGCGCGATAGCCTGGCGGAATTCGTCGATCGCGGCGTCGATACGACCGCTTTGCGCGTCCTGCACGCCTTCGTTGTAGTGAGATCCGTGAGGTGCCGCTGTTCCTTCGTTCGCGGAAGGCGCGTTCGTGGCCGGCGCAACCGGATTTACGGATGGCGCGGGACCATTCTGGCCCGTTGACGGTCCAAACGGAGCCGGCGGAGGATTGGCGAAGAGCGGTACGTTAGCACCTTCGACCTGATTGCGCGATCCGGCGCCACATCCCGCGGCGATCATGCTGAGTACGGCTGCCGCCGCCACCCATCCACCAGCGCCTCTGATTGATTTCATCAACCCCCGATTCTATCAGCGTCCGAAAGCGGAGCCTATGTGGTTTCCGATCCGCGTATAAAAGACCGCTCAGGCGCCCGGCAGAAGCTGATAGCCGTGTTGTTCCAGATGCGAGCGCAGGCTCTCGATATGCTCGGTGCCGCGGGTCTCGAGCTCGAGCATAACTTGCACGGATCCGATCGCCAGATCGTGGCCGGTGCGCTCGTGAGCAATCGAGAGAACGTTGGCGCCAGTCTCACCGATCAAGGCGAGGAGTTTGCCCAGCTCGCCGGGGCGGTCGAGCAGCTTAACCGAAAATCGCAGCAAACGCCCCACGGTAACCAGCCCGTGACCGATAATTCGATCGAGCAGGTTGATATCGATATTGCCGCCGCTGACAAGAACCACGACGCGCTTTCCTTTGAGCCGGTCCTTACACTTGATCGCTCCGGCCAGCGCGGCCGCGCCGGCGGCTTCGGTCAGCAGCTTCAGCCGCTCGAGCATCAGCAGCACCGCCGCGCCGATTTCGAAATCGTCGACTGTAACGACTTCGCGCACGCGATCGCGGATCAGTTGGAACGGCAATTCGCCCAATCTGCCAGTCGCCAGTCCGTCGGCGATGGTATTGACCTTGCCGCCGATCAAACTCGCCGCGCCGCGCTTGAGACTTAAGCTAAGTTGCGGCGAGCCTGCCGCTTCTACCCCGATCACACTAGCCTTCGGGCAACGTGAGGCAAGCGCCACCACGATTCCCGCGATCAGGCCGCCACCGCCAACCGGAACCAGCACCACGTCGGGCTGAAGCTCGTCGGCGATTTCGAGTCCCACGGTTCCCTGACCAGCGATCACGAACGGATCGTCGTAAGCGTCGACGAACACCGCGCCGCTGCGCTCGCGCAGCTCTTCGGCCGCGCGCAGCGCGGCGAGATAATCGAGCCCCTTGAGCACCACATGCTGCCCGTAGCCGCGTGTGGCCGCGACCTTGGTGATAGCTGCCGTCTCGGGCATCACCACCGTCGCTTTCACGCCCGCCTGGGTCGCTGCAAACGACAGCGCCTGGCCGTGATTTCCGGCTGAAGCTGCGATCACGCCGCGCGCAGCCTGCTCGGGCGAGAGCGACGTTATCCGGTTATAGGCGCCGCGAATCTTGAACGAGCCGGTCCTCTGCAGATTCTCCGGCTTGATCAGGACCTCGGCCTCAAGCATCCGCGACAGCGTTGCGTTGCGGATGAGCGGAGTGGGGGCGACGATTCCCGCCAGCCGCCGGCGCGCGAGCTCGATGTTCTCTATCGTTACGGTGGTCATTCCGGGATCGCTGGGATTTCGATCACCGAACCTGGAAAAGCGGGCTTCACTGGGCGGCGAGCGGAAGAAAAAGCTCCCTGCATGAGCGCGAGCTCAAGCGCTCTCAACCTTGAGCTTGCCCAGGCGGATAGCTTCCGCGCGCTGCTTAACCAGCGCGGGATAGCTGTAATAGTGCTCGCCAGACAGGCGCAAAAACGAATCGATATCCACGTCCTCGAGTTCCAGCTCAGCCAGGTGATCCTGCGCCGCAGCGCGGCTGTCCGCGTTGATAATCGTGTCGTATAGCGTGCGCGCCTGCTCGGACTGGAAATCCTCGCGCCGCGGTAGCTCGTCGTTGTCGAGCTTGCCTTCGTGGAAATTTTCGAGCATGAAGCGCAGCGCCTTGAGCTCGTGACGCAAGAGGTCGATTCTTTTGAGCGGACGATCCATCAAATTAAGCTTATCGTCGGCGCTTCGGCGATTTCAACCAACGCCATTGGCGCGGAGAGAGACGTCAGGTGGGGCGGGTCAGGCGATGGACCACGCTTAGATGGCGAATCGCGTCGCGCGCCCGGCCCATCGCTTCGTAGAGCTCGGCCAGCCGCCGATGGGCCTCGACGAAGTCAGGCTCGAGGTCGACCGCGCGCGCGAATCTGGTCAACGCGTCGGTCGGGCGCTCCTGCCCGAGGTATAGCATCCCGAGACGGTAGTGCAGGTCGGAGTCGGCGGGTTCGAGAGCGACCGCGGCCAGCAGATGGCGGAGTGCGCCGCGCCTGTCCCCTTCGCGCTCGAGCAGCGCCGCCAAATCGATGTGCGCGGTTGAGTTTTGCGGCTCTCGCGCAAGCAGATCGCCGTAAAGCCGGATCGCGCGCAAGGGTTCGTCTTCGGCGACTTCCGCGGCGGTCGCGAGCGTTACCGGCGGAAGGGCAGCGGCGCGACCGCGAATCTCGCGCGCAAATCGATCGATGTCGAAGTTCAAAATCAACTGTCCGCTTTCGGCTTCAAACTTCACGCGGCCGTCGCGCACCACGATTCGCCCGTCTTCCTCAAACACCTTGAGTGCCGTGACCGGACGCTCGGGCGTGAGCAAACGTCCGAGCCGCTCGAGGCATCGGCGGATCGGTTCCAGATGGCGCCGCGTCGGCAGCAGCTCTTTGGCCAGGCGCATCATCAGCAGGTCGTTGAATGCGAACTGATAGCCGTGCCCCCGAGTCCACGCCGGTCTCACCAGACGTTGCTTGACCCAATAGCGAATCCGCTCGGGCGAAACCGCGAGGATGCGGGCAGCCGAGCGAGTCGAGAAAGTTTGCAGCTGGGTGCCGCTTTGTTGCATCGCGATCCTGCTTCGCTAGCGAGTATAGGAACTTGAATCCCGCGTCTCAAGCAAAGCTGCTCGCAGTTGTGAACAAGACGCACGTTGAGCGATACGGGATCGAGCAGACATCAGCGGACGCGGCGCAAAATCGATGAAAGTGATCGATCCAAGCCGGATGTGCTAGTAGACCGGGGAAAGACTTGGGCGCGTTGTCACACGACGATTCGGCGTTCCAGCAGGCGTGATCCAGGGCGCGGCTGGATCGAGAGTATGCTGTACGCCACGCGTGGTGTAAGTTTTGCTGTTTAATTCGTATCCGTTCGTTTTTGGGTTTCTGCCGCTGGTGCTTTTGGGCTTCGCCTTGCTCGCCCGATGGCAGGCGAGAACCGCCTCGATAGTATTTCTGATCCTTGCGTCGCTGGTTTTCTACGGATGGTGGGATTGGAAATACCTGTTCCTGATCCTGTTCTCGATCGCGTTCAACTATTCCTGGGGTCGATTGCTGCAATACCGCAAGCGCGAGCACGATTCCGCTCGAGCTCTCGCTCGGCGCCACGTATTGGCGTTGGGAGTCGCGGTTAATCTCACACTGCTGGGATATTTCAAATACCGCAACTTTTTTCTCGATAGCCTCAACGCGGCGCTCGGTGCGCATCTGCCGGCGCCTCCGCTCGAATTGCCATTAGCTATTTCGTTCTTCACTTTCGAACAAATTATCTATCTGGTCGGCGCTTATCACGGAGAAGTCGGCGATCACGATTTTCTCAGCTACGGATTGTTCATAACGTTCTTTCCACATCTGATCGCCGGCCCGATCGTCCGCTACAAGGACATCATCCCGCAGCTCACCCGCCGCAGCACCTTTCTGCTCTCGAAGCAGAATCTAACCACAGGACTGTTTGTGTTCGCGATCGGCCTGTTCAAGAAGGTGATTATCGCCGACAGCTTTCGCGGCGTGGTGGCGGCGATTTTCGATCGCCACGGCGGACTGCCACTGACTGACGCGTGGGGTGGCGCGCTCGCCTTCGCGATCCAAATCTACTTCGATTTTTCCGGTTATACCGACATGGCGATCGGGCTCGCGCTGATGTTCAACGTGCGCTTCCCCGAGAACTTCGATTCCCCATACCAGGCGCGCAGCATTGTCGAGTTCTGGCATCGATGGCATATCACGCTGTCGACTTTTCTGCGCGATTTTCTCTACATCCCGCTCGGCGGGAATCGCAGGGGAACGCCGCGCACGTACGAAAACCTGATGGTCACGATGCTGCTGGGTGGCCTGTGGCACGGCGCCAACTGGACGTTCGTGATTTGGGGCGGATTGCACGGTGTGTTTCTCTGCGTAAACCACCTGTGGCGACAGGCGCGCCGCGAGTTGCCGTCGGCGTTGTCATGGCCGCTCACTTTCCTCGCGGTATTGATAGGATGGGTGTTTTTCCGAGCGCAATCGTTCGATCGCGCGGGACAGATTCTGGGCGCGATGATCGGCCTCGGCGAAATTCCCTGGAATAGCGCCGCCGTCACGATCGGACTTGCCGAATGGAAGCTGATCCTGATCGCGCTGGCGATAGTTTTTTTGGCGCCGAACCGACAAACGATCATGGGATGGCGCTGGAGCAGCGATTACATTTACGCGGCGGCGTTTGCGATGATGGCCGGATTCAGCATCCTGCGGCTGGCGAATCCGCCGCCATTCATCTACTTCCAGTTTTGATGCGCGACCGATGAACCACGATCACCGACTGCGGCTGATGGCGCTTTATCTGTGCGCTTTCCTCGCGCTGATCGCAGCGATCAATTGGCTGGCGAATCCGTACGGCGCATGGCCGGTGTCGGCAATCGATTCGATCTACAGCAAAGGCGCCGCCGAGCGCGTCGCAACACCGTATCGGGTTCGCGCGGAGCAGCCCGCCGTGATGCTGGTGGGAAGCTCCCGTGTGATCTATGGAATGAAGATCGATCAGGGCGAACGCGACGGCGTGCTCAATGCGGGGCTCTTCGGCGCCAACCTCGACGAGATGGCGGCCGTGGTCGAAACCGGCCTCGGAAATCCCAGGCTAAAGCGCGTGATATGGGCGCTGGATTTCTTCGCCTTCGATCAGAACCTGGCCGGCGCGATCGATTCCAAGACCCGCTTGCGGCTCCAGGGAAGTCAGCGGCTGAAAATTATGGAAACGTTGCTCAGCCTCGACGCGCTCGACTTGAGCCGCCGCATGTTGGTGAGGGCGCTGTACGGACGGCGCAATCTTCCCGTGCTGCGCGCGGCGCCGATTCCATGGACGCAGGATGAAATTCGCACCGAGTTCGCGCGTGCGGCGAAGGGTGACCTGAGCCAAACGAGCCGCTCAATGATCGAAGCACAGGTCGGCTACTGGATTCCGATCTATTCGAAATATCGATGGTCCGACAGCCGGATGGCCCTATTTAGCGAGGTGGTCGCGCGCGCGAGACGTGCCGGGATCGACGTGATCATGTTCATCCCGCCGTTGAGCGCTTACGAGTTGGAGGCGCTGCGCCAATCAGGACAATGGCAGGCGTTCCAGCGATGGAAGCGCATGATCGCCGCGGTCGGACCATACTGGGATTTCTCGGGCTACAATCAGATCGCGGACGAAGCGGACTTGTTCAGCGACGTCGCTCACTATCGGCCCGTGGTCGGCTTCACGATCCTGCGCCGGCTGCTCGGCGACGATTGCGCGCGATGCGGCGCGCGCGCGCAGCACGTGCTCGATTCGGGCCTCCGGGCCGAGCCGGCCACGATCGATCGAATGCTCGCGACGCAGGAGGAACGCAAAGCCGCATTCCTCAGCCGCGAGTCGCCGGTTTCGAAGATGGTGGAGGAGCTGCGCCACCGGTAGGTAAACGTCGCGAGCGCATCGGGAGAGTCGCGCGAAAAATCAAGCGCATCAGCGGGCTTATTGAATCCCACCGCGGCCGACCCGGAGATGCCTGCGTTAGGAGACGATCGCTAGTCGCCGATTTCCTTGAGTGCGCGAATCATGCGCACGACTGATTCGACCGCGTTCTTGGCGTTGTCGATTCGATCCAGCGCTTGCAGCCGATCCATCCCGGGACCGGTCACGCCGAATCCAACCGGCTTGTCGAACTGCAGCGCAAGCTCGCCCGCGGCGCGCGCCGCGGCGCCGGCGACAAGTTCGTCGTGCTGAGTATCGCCTTTGATCACCGCGCCGATCATCACGGCCCCGTCGACGTCTTTGCGCTTGAGCAACTTCTTCACCGCCGGCCCCATGTCGAAAACCCCGGGCACGCGCACCAGATGACTCACTTCGACGCCTAGAAATTCCGCGTGCAGGCGGGCCCGCTCGAGCATCATCGAGGTCACGTCGAAATTGAAATCCGACACTACCAGCGCGATTTTCAATTGATGCTCCTTTCCAGCCTGGGCGGCTCGCGCATCTCAACTCCACGCTGCGCCAGATAACGTTTGAGGGTCGGGATCGGATGTTTGCCGTAATGGATGATCGAGGCGACGATCGCCGCGTCGGCCTCAGCGCTGACGAATGCTTCGCGCAGATGCTCGGGCTCGCCCGCGCCGCCCGAGGCGATCACCGGAATCGACACCGCGCGGCTGATCGCGCCGGTGAGTTCGAGATCGTAGCCCGCATTTGTCCCGTCACGATCGATCGAGTTGACGCACAGCTCGCCCGCGCCGCGCCGCTCGCCCTCGCGCGCCCATTCGATCGCGTCCTTGCCGGTGAACAGGCGCCCGCCGTCGATCACCACCTCGAATCCCGACGGCAGCTCGGGCCGCGCACCGGTACGCTTCACCTGCATCGAAAGCACGATGCATTGGCTGCCAAAGGCTTTGGCGCCGGCCGAGATGATCGACGGGTCTCGCACCGCACCAGAATCGATCGAAACTTTTTCCGCGCCGGCCAGCAGTACGGCGCGCATGTCATCGAGGTTGCGCAGTCCGCCGCCGACGCTGAAGGGGATGAAGATTTCGCGCGCCACCGTACGCACGACCTCGATCATGATTCCGCGCCGCTCGTTCGACGCGGTGATATCATAAAATACCAGCTCGTCGGCCCCCTGCTCATAATAGAAGCGTGCCATCGCGACCGGATCGCCGACGTCGACGTTGTTGAGAAACTCGACGCCCTTGGTCACACGTCCGTCGCGCACGTCGAGGCAGGGTATGATGCGCTTGGAGAGCATCGATTCAGTTCACCAGCCGGCAGAAATTATCCAGCAGGCGTAATCCGGCGGCGCCGCTCTTCTCGAGATGGAACTGGGTGGCCACCAGATTGCCGCGCGCGATCGCGGCGGTGAAGCGGACGCCGTATTCGCACGTAGCGATCGTGACTGTGGGATCGTCAGGAATCGGATAATAGGAATTCACGAAATAGAAGTGAGTATTGTCCGGAACCTCGGTGAAAACCGGATGGCGCGTCAATTGGCGCACGCGATTCCATCCGATTTGCGGAACCTTGAGCGGGCGCCCGTCGAGCTGATTGGGAAAGCGCGCGACCCGTCCGCCGATAACGCCGAGGCATCGCGCGTCATCTTCCTCGCTGCGATCGAACAGGATCTGGATACCGATACAGATGCCCAAAAATGGCTTGCCTTTGCCGATCACCTCGTCGAGCAAAACACGGTCGAGTCCGAGCGCGCGCAGATTATCCATCGTGGCGCCCGCGGCGCCGACCCCGGGCAGGATTACGCGCTCGGCCGAGACAATGCGCTCGGGGCGATCGGTTATCTCACACCGATGGCCGAGATGTTCGAGCGCGCGCGCCACGCTGGTCAGGTTGCCCGCTCGATAGTCGACAATCGCAATCATATGACTAATTATTAATTACTTCGTTAACCACTTTGCGGAATGCTTTTCTCAGTGATGATTCCAAGCGATAATTGCCGCCATTCTAGCGTGTTTGGCCATGTGCTAATAGCTGGTCGCCGATGAAATTGGAAGCGCGATTCGTTAGTTCGGCGTCGGCTCTGGCCGGTTGTCCACGATGGGACATGCCGGAAATCGCTTTCACCGGGCGTTCGAACGCCGGCAAAAGCTCGCTGATAAACGCACTCGTCGGAATCAAAGGGATGGCGCGCACCAGCAAAACGCCGGGGCGAACGCGACTCTTGAATTTCTTCGCGGTCGGCAGCGAGCTGGCGTTCGTTGATCTGCCGGGATACGGCTACGCGCGGATGCCGGAGAGCGAAGCGGAAAAAGTTTCGGCGATGACATCAGAGTATCTCAACCGCCGGATCAATCTGATCGCGCTGGTGTTGGTAATCGATGCGCGGCGCGGACCCGAGCGCGAGGAATTCGCTCTTGCCAACGCGATGGTCGAACACGGCCGCGAGCTCCTAATCGCCGCAACGAAGGCCGACAAGCTCAAGCGCTCGGAGCGA
>DATJOQ010000215.1:0-7749 GCA_035506935.1 Binataceae bacterium (SeqCode)
AAAATCCGTGCGTACGCTCGCGTGCGCGGTAAGTTTGCCGGAAGCCAGATGCGCCGCCATCGCCGATTGCGCAAATCCCTGCAGCGCAGGCAGATCGAGTTGCTCCAGCGCGATATCGGTGGTCACGCGCGAGCCGGTCAAGTCGAGCGCCCCCTTCACCGCGAGCGTTCCGCCGCCGCTGAATTTGGCCGCAAAATCGAACGGCGACGGCGTCTTGCCGCCAAGTTGAAACTTGCTGAAATCGATTCGGATTTCCTGGAGCGAAACCACGGCCGGCGGCGCCACGCTGTTGTCGGTCACCTTCACCGAGCTGTTCACCAACTCAAACGTGCCGAGCGTGAAATCGAGATTCGTGTTCTGGCTCGCCGGCGGCGCGCTCGGTGGCGGCGAGGGCGGCATATTCGTTGTTGTCATCGACATCGACGGAGCGGCGCTTGAAGTCGGCTGCGGACTCGGCGGTACAACCGTGCTCGACGTAGGCGAAGTCGCCGCCAGCGGACTCGGCGCGCTCGCTGACTGCGAAGCTGTTGGTGCGGGAGTCGCGTTCGTCTGCGTCAGGTTCCCGCTGATCGGCGCCACGGGAGAAACCGCCACATGGCTCGTCGCGGACGCTGACGGCCGCGATACCGGACTCGCGCTGTTCTGCGGTATCGGACTCGCGCCGCTTTGCGCCATCGTCGACGCCGAGGGCGCGGGCTGCGGTGCGGGCGTGGCAGGAGGATGCGGAGCGCCAGCGCTCGCGCCCGCCTTTCCGTTCATCAGCGGCGTCAGATTGGTGGTACCGTCCGCGTTACGCACCAGCGCAGCCGACAAACCGTCGACGGAAATTTTATCCAGATGCACCACCTGGCTGAGCGGCTCGACGTCAGCCAGATCGACCCCGAAATGATTCACCCCCAACAGCGGCGAATTCGATCCGTCGCGCACGTCCAGATCGTCGATCGCGGAGGTCCCCGAAATCTTGATCAGCGGCTTCTCGGGCGCGTTGACGAAGTGAATCTGCACGCCAACTGTAAGCACCCCCTTGGGCAGCTTGATCGGAACCGACGGCGGCAAATACGCCGCGTAGTCGGGCAGCGCGAGCTGATGAAGATTCAGATCGATCTCAGACTCGGGCGGATTCGCGAACGGCTTGGCCTTGCCCGTCAATCGCAGCGGGCTGCCGTCGACGATCATCTCGAGCAGCGGCTGCACGAATACATCGATATCGGCCGGCAGGTTCGCGATAAACGGAACGGCGAGCCGGATCTGATCCACCAGGTGCTTGCTGTTGAGCAGCTTGTCGTCGAATTGAATCCTGCCGCCCGCGAGCTGGATATTCGACACCGCAAAACGTAGCGGCTTGCTCGGCGGCGGCGGCTGCTGCTGGCTCGGCGGCGGAATGAGATCGGAGAAATTGAAACTCTTGTCGGCGTTGCGAACTATATGAACGTCGGGATTGGTCAGGCTCACCTCGTGAACGATCGGCGCGAGCTTAAACAACGAAGTCCACGACACCTTCACATGCAGATGGCCGAGGTCGACGAACTGCTCGTTGGCCTCGCGGCCCCCAACGTGCAGCTTGTCCATCTCGAGCCGCAGCCGAAACGGATTGAAGTAGACATGCTCGATACTTACCGGCCGATGCAACGCCGCGGCGCCCTGGGTGGCGGCGACATGCTCCAGTACCAGCGGCACGCCAACGAAACCGGCCAATGCGTAAACGATTAAGATGATCAGGATCGTGATCGTGATTCGCCGTATCCGACGCGAGATTCGGATTGCGCGAATTCGACCGAACCATCCCCCAGCAGAATTCTCAGACACGTCGCCCACCCCCGAAGCCCTGCTTCACGGCGCGCGGTCCAAACTCTCACTCCATCTATTGCGCTAATGCGACGGAGTCGCTCTTTGCGAGCCTGCTATTAACGCGCCGAAGGTTCAGCCAATCGTCCGCTCGTATCACCAGGAACTGGGCATGGTTTATCAGACGTAGACCGCCCTTCACCAGCACCATCGCAGCCTTAATCGCCTCGGCTGGTGTACCCGCGCTATCTGCCAGTCCCGCTCAGCTCAACCACCTGGGGTGAATTGTTCGCGTTGTCGTTGATTTGAAGCGAGCCAGTAGTAAAGCCCTTCGAGACCGGCGCGAACGTGACCGAGATCTTGCAGTTTTTCTTCGACGCAATTGCACCACTGCACGTGTTGGTTTGGACGAAACCGACGCTTGCCGAGATGCTGCTTACGACCAGCTGGCCCTTGCCCAGATTAGTGAGCGTCACCGTCTTCGCCGCGCTGGTGGTGCCGACCGCGTGCTTGCCGAAGCTAAGACTGGTCGGCGTAACCTCCGCGATCGCCGGCGCACTCGCGGTTGGCGTGGCTGTCGGAGTAGCGCGAGGCGTAGCCGTTCGCGACGGGGTGCTAGTAGGCGACGGCGTCGAAGTAACCGTCGGCCTGGCGGTCGCGGTCGCCGTTGGAGTCGCAGTTTTCGACGTCGTCGGCGTGGGCGACACTGTCCGCGTTGGAGTCGCTGTCATTGTCGAGTTTGGAGTCGCAGTTCGCGTCGCGGTAGGCGTAGGTGACGGAGTCCTTGTCGGAGTTGGAGTATCAGTCGGCGTGTTAGTCGGCGTCGGCATTACGACCGCTGTCGCGGTAGCATGCGGAGTCGCCGTCGCCGACGGAGTCGAAGAGCCGCCCGCGCGGAATGAAATCACCGATACCGAGTAGGCCGGAAAGTCGAACGAAAAATTATTACCTAAGCCACTTACAGATTCCGACGCTACATCGGCCGAGCCGGTGCCGCTTTCCGCTGCATCGTCCTGCGGGATGCCGTATGTATACATCTCCGCGCTGCTGGGCAGCGTGGCCCCGCTTATCGAGATGTTGGCGTTGAGCGCATTGCTCGCGCTCTTGTTGATCACCAGCACGGTGAATGAACCGTTGGTCCGCTCGGCTGAGCACACCGTCAACAGCGGATAGTCACTCGTCGCGCTGACGATTTGATCGCCGCCGCGCGCAAAGTATTGCAGCAACTTTGCTACATAGAATGTTGGATATTCGTCCGCGGGTCCGGGCGGAATCGTGCTGTCCACCACGCCGTAGTCGCCGTACTCGCGCCATCCGTAAAGGTAGGAAGCGTTGTTGTTCCCGGTCTCCTGCCCATTGCGCAAGTCCCACCACAACACCGAGTTGAATTCGGTTTGCATCGCGGCGCAGATGCTATCGGCCATGAACAGGCCGTTGACCAGGCTCGTGGTTTGCTTGCCGGGATTGGACGAAACCGAATTGTTCTCGGTGCAATCCAACTCGACCCTGGCGGCAGTCGTCGTGCCAAGATAATCGTTCAACTGCGCGCGCAGATCGGCCGCGTCGGTGGCCCAGGTGCCTGACGACAGCAGCAATCCTTGGTCGGATTCCCCGCCCGGCGATTCAATATAACGATGATAGATCAGAAAATCCGGCGTCACGCCCAGGCTCTGCAGTGTCGCAAGCATCACGGGCGTCCAACCGTTGTGCTGCTGTCCGGTCACCGGATTGGTCGCGGGATGGTTGGTGTAATTTGCGAAGCTGTCTTCACCGGGAACCGCGACAGCGCCGATCTTGATCGTGGGATCGACCGCCTTCATCTGGCTGTAATACTGCGCGAAACGCTGCGCGTAGGTGTAGGGGTCGTGCGGCTGCGAGTTGTTGTCGGTCTCCCACGAGCCATAAACTTCGTTGCCGATCTCCCAGTACTTGAAGCCGTAATGGTTGGTAACGTTGGAGTCGGTGACCCAGGCCGCGGCCTCAGCCGGCGTGCCCGATCCATAGTTGGCCGTGATGAAAACCTGCGAGCCGACAGTCGTCGCAACCTGCGCGAACATGCTGAACGACGTCGCCCACGTCCACGTATTGCTGTCGGTGGTGTTCGTCGCCCAGTGATAATCGTCGGACAGCGATCCGCCGGGGAATCGCATCGCCTGATTCCCCATCTCGGTGAGCAGGCTCATAGTAGTGGAAGTATCAAACACCGAATCCCACACCGCGGTGTTGATCCCAAAATCACGCGCATCAACGGTGCGCACAGTCTGCGCAGTATCCACCGTCACGTTAACCACCGACGGCGGCGGCAATGCCGTGATTGAGATGGTGTCTACATAGAAGGTCGGCTGAGTCGTGCCCGTTCGATCCTGAATCCAAAACCCATCCATGTCGGTTTGATTCGCGACACCGAGCAAGGAAAGCGGGATCGTGACCTGTTGCCACGTATTGGCGGCCAGCGCCGGCAAGGTGTACACCGTCTGCGCCGCGCCATTGAGCGTCGCCTGGACCTGCAGCAACTGTCCGCCGCTCGATCCGCCATTGATCCAAAAGACCAGATTGCCGTAGATGCTCGAGTTGAACGCGTTTTGATGAAGATACAGCGCCTGCCACGGTCCCGCGCTGACCGCGATCGAGTCGCTGCCCGATTGCACCGGCTGCGTGTTGCTGAAATTCACCGTCGCCCAGCTCCAGCTTTGCCAGCCGTTCTGGAGAGCATCGGTATAAACCACGTCATTGGTCTGCGCGCGCGCCTTGCTCGATAATCCAAAACAGCAGACCGTCGACAGCAACATCGAAAGCGAAAGGGCGATTTTCAAAAAGTGTCGGCTTTGGTTCTGCTGCGGGGTGCGGGAATTTGCGCTGATGCTCACGCGATCACTCCTGGGTGCTGCGGTACAGCGGCGCAATCTTACTCGACCGAGACAGCAAGTGGAACAAAAAAGGCTCGCGCTACAAATAGCCTCGTTGTCCTACAGTAGGTATAGTCGGTGGCGGTAAGCGATGAAAGCGGCTCGCCCGACCTGCGATCGGGCAAATTTTGCAAAATTAGTTAGGGAGTAACCAGGATGAAGTATATCCTCGGCGCCGTTTCAGTGATTCTCCTGCAATTGTCGCTCAACGCCTCGGCTTTTGCGCAAGCCGGCACCTGTGGCGCGATGACTCCGGGGCAGCTTACCAGTCTCAACGGTTTCGTTCCGTTTCCCTCAAAGAGTCTGTGGAATACCGATATTTCCAACGCGCCGATCGATCCCAACTCAGCCAACTTCATCAACTACATCGGTGCCAGCCTCCCGCTACATCCAGATTTCGGCTCCGGCAAGTACGACGGCTCCTACATCGGCATCCCCTATCAGATCGTCAATTCCTCTCAGCCCACCATGGCCGTAAAGCTCAAGGCTTATGCCGGTCAGAGCGATCCCGGCCCGATGCCGATTCCATCCAACGCGTTGATCGAGGGCTATCCCAAGCCGGGCAACGGCGATCGCCACGTGCTGGTGCTCGATAACAGCGGATGCTGGCTGTTCGAGTTGTTCAACTCTCACCTGACTAAGGGCGTCTGGAGCGCCGACTCAAGCGCCATCTGGGACATGACTATCGACGAACAGCGGCCCTACACCTGGACCTCGGCCGACGCCGCCGGCCTGCCGATCTTCGTCGGCCTGGCCCGCTATGATGAGGTCGCCGCCGGAGCCATCAATCATGCGCTGCGCTTCACTCTGCCGGTCACGCAACAGGCGTTCACGCCGCCCGCCTCGCACTGGGCTTCATCGGTAACCGATTCCAACGCGCCTCCGATGGGCATGCGGCTGCGGCTGAATGCCGCCTTCGACATTTCCTCATTCTCGCCCGATAACCAGGTGATTCTCACCGCGCTCAAGCAATACGGGATGATCGTCGCCGACAACGGCGGCAGCGCGATGTTTATCACCGGCGCACCCGATAGCCGATGGAACAACAGCGACCTCCACAATCTCACAAGCCTCACCGCGTCGGACTTCGACGTCGTGGAGATGAACTCGATCTACACCGAATCAAACGTGCCAACCGGTCCGTCGCCGGCAATCGGCAGTTTCGCTGCGAATCCAGCTTCGATCTCATCCGGACAATCGGTCACGCTGAGTTGGAGCACCAGCGGTTCGATCTACAACATCATCTCGCCCGCGGTAGGGCCAGTGCGCGGCGACAGCGTCACGGTCGCGCCCACCTCGACTACGATTTATACGCTGTACTCGACCAATCAGTACGGGCGCTCCACCGCGAAGGTGACCGTGGACGTGCAATGAGACTCGCGCAATCCGTGCTTGGGTTGCGCCTGATTCAAACGTGGAAGTTTCGCAGCTCGTGATTCATCCCGACGTGTAACCGCCGTCGACGTAGATGATCACGCCGGTGATAAAATCGGACGCTCGCGACGAGAGAAAAATCAGCGCGCCGATAAAATCCTCCGGTTCGCCCAGACGGCCCATCGGGATGCGTTTCAGGAAGTTTTCGCGCGCCGCCGGATCGTCATAAATCCATTGTGTCATCGGCGTTCTGAACACCGTCGGCGCGACCACGTTCACGTTTATCTTGTGCGATCCCCATTCGCAGGCAAGCGACTTCGCCATCAGATTTATCGCGGCTTTCGACGGGCTGTAAGCAGTGTAACGGCTCATGCCGAGCTCCCCGCGCGGCGACGAGACCAGGATCACCTTGCCGCCGCGCCCCTGCGCGATCATGTGTCGCCCCGCCTCTTTGCAAAATAACCACGTCCCCTTGACGTTGACGTCTATTACCTCTTCCCAGTCAGCGAGCGGCTGCTCGACGATCGGTCTGATGTTATTCACACCGGCAGCGGGAATCAGGATGTCGATCGCGCCGAATGTTTCGACCGTCCGCTCGACCACGCGCTTTACATCTTCGTGATTAACCGGATCACCTGACACGCAAGCCGCTTGGCCGCCGGCTTCGCGAATCTGATTGACCAGCGGTTCAAGCTTCGCGGAGCTGCGGCCGGTGGCCATGATCTTTGCTCCGGCCGCGGCCAACGCCTTCGCCGCGGTGGTGCCGAAACCTCCGCTCGCACCGGTGATAAGAGCCACCTTCCCACTAACGTCGAATAGCTCGTACATATCTTGTTTCATCTGCGTCTCCGTCAATCAGCCACGCTGCGCCTCACACATTTCACCCGAAGGATATTCGCGCAACCGCTTCACGGATATCTACTGTCTGAATGCGGAATCGGGCTTTTCTTCCGCTTGACGCCGAATCGCGACTGGGAGTAACAGCGAACAAGGTAATTGGCGAATAGCGGCTTGGAACATTGCCGTTGCGGCAGGGGAAGGCTATGTACCCAAAACCTATCGAGCGCTTCTTCGCTCCCAGCACAGTTTCTGAAGCACTGAAGCTTCTCGGCGAGTATCGGGGCAACGCAAAGTTAATCGCTGGCGGCCAGAGCCTGATGCCGATGCTCAAGATTCGCCTGCTCGAAACGCAGTGCCTTATCGATCTCAATCGCGTGAACGGTCTGGCTGAAATTCGCGAGGACAAGGACGAGCTGCGTCTCGGCGCGATGGTGCGTCATGCGGATATCGAAGCCAATCCGTTCATCCGCGCCAATTATCCAATACTCAACGACGCCGCGCGCGTGATCGGCGATCCTCAGATTCGTAACCGCGGCACAATCGGCGGCTCGCTGGTGCACGCAGATCCCGCGGCAGACTACCCGGCGGCCCTGATCGCGCTCGACGCTCGCGTGAGGTTGACGAATTCATCGGGGCAAAGCCGCACAATTCCTGTGAGTCAATTTTTTGTCTCGCCGATGGTAACCGCGACCGCCGAAGACGAGTTGCTGACCGCGATTCATCTTCCTAAGCCTCCAGCGCGTTCAGCGGGCGCTTACGTGAAGCACAGCCTGGTGTCGGGGGATTTCGCGATTATCAGTGTCGCCGCCCAGCTCACTATCGATAACGCCGCGCGATGCAAACA